>JAJRTB010000200.1 GCA_024278495.1 Deltaproteobacteria bacterium | reverse complement strand
GTACCAGAGCATCTCCAGAACAGGCCTGCCCAGGCGGGTCTTCACCTTCTATCGTGACGGGTTCCGGTCCATGACCCTGGGCCGCACCCTGTGGAAGGTGATCTTCATCAAGCTGTTTATCATGTTCGCGGTGCTCAAGCTCTTTTTCTTTCCGGATTTCCTGTCCACCAACTTCGCAACCGACCGGGAGCGGGCCGATTATGTTCTGGAGCAGATCACGACCGCCCCCGCAACCATACCAGTCAAAGGAGGCAGCAATGGTCGAAAACCTTGATCTGTCCATGGTCAACTGGGCCCGGGCCCAGTTTGCCCTGACCGCGATGTATCACTGGATATTCGTGCCCCTGACGCTCGGGCTCTCCTGGCTCATCGCCTTTTTCCATACCATTTACGTGCGGACCGGCAACGAGGAGTGGAAACGGCTGACCCGCTTCTGGATGAAGCTCTTTGGAATCAACTTCGCCATCGGCGTGGCAACCGGTATTATCCTGGAGTTCGAGTTTGGCACCAACTGGTCCAACTACTCCTGGATGGTGGGCGATATCTTTGGCGCGCCCCTGGCCATCGAGGGGATATTTGCCTTCTTTCTTGAGGCCACCTTTTTCGCGGTCATGTTCTTCGGCTGGGACCGGGTCTCCAGGCGGTTCCACCTCTTTTCCACCTGGATGGTGGCGGTGGGCTCCAACCTGTCCGCCGTCTGGATCCTGGTGGCCAACGCCTGGATGCAGCTTCCGGTGGGCCAGGAGTTCAACCCGGACACGGCCCGTTTTGAGATGCAAAACTTTGCCGAAGTGGTCTTCTCGCCGGTGGCGGTCACAAAATTCACCCATACCACCAGCTCTTCCATGCTGCTGGCCGCCCTCTTTGTCATTTCAGTCTCATCCTGGTTTCTTCTGAAAAAGCGTCATCTCCTCATGGCCCGACGCTCCATCCTGGTGGCGGCCGTATTCGGCCTGCTGGCCTCGGGTTTTGCCGCCTTTACCGGGGACGAGGCCGCCTTTGAGGTCGCCATGCACCAGCCCATGAAACTGGCAGCCATCGAGGGACTCTACCAGGGAGAAACCAAAGCGGGTCTTGTCGCCCTGGGCGTCATCAACCAGGCCAAAACAGTGGGAGACGGCCGGGACGGGTTCCTCTTCAAGGTCAAGATCCCCTATCTGCTCTCCCTGCTGGCCAAACGCGAGCCCGGCGCCTTTGTGCCGGGCATCCACGACCTGGTCTACGGCAACAGGACACGGGACATTATGGGCGCGGCCGCGAAAATGGAGCGGGGCAAAATAGCGGTAGACCGACTCGACGCCTACAAGGAGGCACGAAAAGCAGGGGATGAGCAGGCCGCGGCGGCGGCCCTGGCCGAATTCACCGAGCATAAACAGTACCTGGGATACGGATTTCTTACCAGGCCGGAGGAGGCCGTACCGCCCGTGGCCCTCTCGTTCTACAGCTTCCGGGTCATGGTCATGCTCGGCACCCTGTTTCCCCTGGTTTTCCTGGCCTACCTCTACTTTGCCTGGAAAGACCGCCTTGAGCGGGTAACGTGGTTGCTTGTTCCCGGTGTTTTCATGTTCTTCCTGGGCCTGGTCGCCCACGAGGCCGGCTGGATCGTGGCCGAGGTCGGCAGGCAGCCCTGGGCTATCCAGGGACTGCTGCCGGTAACGGTCGCCCGATCCAACCTGACCACCGGCACCGTCCAGACCACCTTTTTCATGTTTCTGGTCCTCTTCACGGTGCTGCTTATCGCGGAGATACGGATCATGACCAGGCAAATCAGTATCGGACCGGAGGGTGAATAAATGATCGGAAATCTTGATTACACGACCCTGCAGCAGCTCTGGTGGCTGCTCTGCTCCGTGGTAGGCGCCCTGTTTCTCTTTCTCACCTTTGTCCAGGGCGGCCAGAGCCTGCTCTGGCAGGTGGCCCGCACAGACCTGGAAAAATCCATGCTTATCAACTCGCTCGGCCGCAAGTGGGAGCTGACCTTTACCACCCTGGTGCTGTTCGGCGGGGCCCTCTTTGCCGCCTTCCCCAAATTTTATGCCACCTCGTTCGGCGGCGCCTACTGGGTCTGGATCCTGATCCTGTTCACCTTTATCATTCAGGCGGTCAGCTATGAGTTCCGCGCCAAGGAGGCCAACCTGCTCGGGGCAAAAACCTATGAGCTGTTTCTGCTGATCAACGGCACCCTGGGTATCCTCCTGATCGGCGCAGCCGTCGGCACCTTCTACACCGGCTCCAACTTCCGGCTGAGCAGCTACAACCTGGTAACCTGGACCCATCCCCTGCGCGGCCTGGAAGCGGCCTTCAACCCGTTCAACGTGGCACTGGGCCTGTTTCTGGTCCTGAACGCACGCACCCTCGGAGCCATGTACCTGCTCAACAACATTGAATTTTCCGGTCTGGCCGACCTGGAGACGCGGCTGCGCCGGGCAGTCAGGACAAACTTTCTCAGCTCGGTTCCCTTTCTCCTCTTTGTCCTGGTCAATATCCTGCTCATGCGGGGATTCGGAGTGGACGACCAGGGCACGGTCTCCATGGTGTCCCGGAAATACCTGGCCAACCTGCTGGCCAACCCCTGGCTCATGGGCCTGCTTGGCGCTGGACTGCCCCTGGTCTTTGCCGGGGTCTTCCGGACCCTGCACCGGAACAGTTCCCGCGGCATCTGGTTTTCCGGCACCGGCACGGTCCTGGTCGGCCTCACCATCCTGCTGTTGCCGGCCTACAACCAGACCTGTTTCTACCCCTCGCACTTTGACCTGCAATCGAGCCTGACCATCCATAACGCCTCATCCAGTCTCTACACCCTGCGGGTCATGACCTGGGTGGCCCTGTTTATCCCGGTGGTGCTGGCCTATGTCTGGTACGTGTGGCGGGCCATGGACAGCCGCAAACTGCAGATCGCCGACGTCCAGGAAAAAGGGGTCTATTAGAAGGAAAAGGGAGGAGAGGATATGATCTATTTTTTACTGCTCAGCTGGGTGGCGCTTATTTTCATCTCCTACAGGGTTGCGCTTGTCCTGCTGGACAAGACCGACCTGCTGTAGCCCCATGGAGATTGAGCAGGCGGCCAACCAGGGTGCGTATTCAGTCCGGCACCGGAGCTGACCACGCAACAGGGGCCGGGCAGCTCTGAACAAACTATTCCTGACAGCGCAGGAACACGACCTGCATGACAACGGGGTAGTCAAAGCGGATCTCGGAATTACCCCACTCCCGGTAGCCGATGCCGGTCCATTCACCCTGCTCCCGCCATTCCTCGAAGCCGAAGTTCCAGCCCGGCCAGTCGCGGATCCGG
>JAJRTB010000199.1 GCA_024278495.1 Deltaproteobacteria bacterium | reverse complement strand
GGTTCCATGAGGGGTTTGAACCGCTGCCCAGGGGATTTGTCCATGCCGAGTTTGGTGATCCCGCTTCCCTGAAGGACCTGATTACCCCGCGTACCTGTGCCATCCTGTGCGAGCCTCTGCAGGGCGAGTCAGGGGTGCGGCCGTTGTCGGCAGAGTACCTGGCCGCTCTCAGGCAGATCTGTGATCACCATGATCTGTTGCTGATCTTTGACGAGGTGCAGACCGGTATGGGCCGGACAGGCACCCTCTTTGCCTATGAACAGCTGGGTGTTATCCCGGATATCATGACCGTGGCCAAGGCCCTGGGCAACGGGCTGCCCATCGGCGCCATGCTGACCCGCCGGGAAATAGCCGCATCCTTCACCGCCGGCGCCCATGCCTCCACTTTTGGCGGCAACCCCGTGGCCGCGGCGGCGGCAGTGGCGGTGATGCGCCTGATGCTGGAAGAGGGCTTTCTTGACCGGGTCAGGCAGGCCGGAGAGTATCTGGCGGCCAGGCTGGCCGAGGTGGCGGCCAGGTTTCCGGACCTGGCAACCGGGGTGCGGGGCAGGGGGCTTCTGCTGGGTCTTGTTTTGAGCGACAGGGGTATTTCCCACGGGGCAAGTATTGTCACCCGGATGTTCAGGAAAGGGGTGCTTATCAATTTCGCCGGGGATCGGGTTCTGCGTTTTATCCCGCCCCTGGTTGTCACCAGGGAGGAAATCGATGCCATGATCAGGGTCCTGTCAGGGGTGCTGGAGGAGTATTCCGCTTAGCCCGTGTTTTCCGCGGAGGCGTCGGCGGCCAGGATTTCCTTAAGTTTTGCCGTGATGGTCTCCATGTTGAAGGGCTTTTGCAGGAAGCCCCTGGCGCCCATGTTGAGGATTTCCTGGGTTTCGGCGTTCATGATGTAGCCGGATGAAACAAGAACCCTGACCCGGGGGTTGAGCTTCATCAGTTCCCGGCAGGTCTCCCTGCCGTTCATGACCGGCATGATAATGTCGAGAATGACCAGGTCGATGGTATCCGTCCCGTCCCGGTAGATCTCGACGGCTTCCTTGCCGTTGCGGGCCGTCAGGGTCTTGCAGCCGAGGTCCTCCAGCCAGTCCTGCAGCATGGAGGTGACTATTTCCTCGTCATCAACAATAAGAATTGTCCGGCCTTTCAGGCTGGTTTCCGGGGCCGGATCGGTGATCCCGGCCTCTTTGCCCTCTCCGGCCGGCAGGTAGATTGTAAAGGTGGTGCCCCGGCCCGGGCTGGACTCTATGAGGCAAAACCCGTCGTGGTTTTTGACGATGCCGTACACCATGGCCAGGCCGAGCCCGGTTCCCTTGCCCACTTCCCTGGTCGTGAAGAAGGGGTCAAAGACGCGGGGCAGGATCTTTTCATTGATACCGGTGCCGGTATCCCTGACCGTCACCACGACATAGGGCCCGGTCTCCGCGTCATGGTGGCGTGCCCGGAACGTGTCATCCAGGTCCGCGGCTGACGTGGTAATGGCAATGGTGCCGCCGTCCGGCATGGCATCCCTGGCGTTGAGGCAGAGGTTTATGAAGACCTGTTCCAGCTGACCGGCATCCCCGTACACCAGGGGGAGGTTTTTTCCCGGTTCAAAGTTTATGGTGACGTTGTCGTCAAAGCTGTCTTTAATGAGTCGCCGCACACCGTTAATGCACTTGTTGAGGTCGACAGGGGCGATCTGCAGGGGCTTCTGGCGGGCAAAGGTGAGGAGCTGCTTGACCAGTTCGGCGGCCCGGAACCCCGCCTGTTCAATGGTGTCGATGGTTTTTCGGTGTTCGTCGTCGGGCGGAATCTGGCGGGCCAGGACATTGAGGTGGCCGATCATGCCGCAGAGAATGTTGTTGAAATCATGGGCAATGCCTCCGGCCATGGTGCCCAGCGCGGTCAGTTTTTCCGCCTCGATCAGTTGCTGCTGGGTACTGCGCAACTCTTCAAGATGACGCTGTTCCAGTTCTTTTTTGTGGGCCAGGGAGCGGCTCATGGTGTTGAAGGAGTTGATCAGCTCCTGGAATTCGTCGGCGCCTTTGAAATCGGTCTGGTATCCCCACTTGCCGTCTGCTATCCGGCGGGCGCTGTCCACCAGGGCGTCGATGGGACGGGTGATGCTGCGGACCAGGTAATGGGCGATCAACACTGCGGTGATGATGGTGGCCAGCAGGGTGATGCCGATCAGGATATACATCCGGTTCAGCTCGTCCATGGCCTGCACGGTTTTCCGGTCAATGGAGCGGCCTGCCCGGATGACCATTTCCTGGACCCGGTTCAGGATGTCGGTGCTCGCCTGAAGAACCTCTTCCTGCTTGTTATGCCGCCGTTCAACGTCGGCGACAATGGTAATCAGGTAGCTGAGCTGCTCCTCGAACAGGTCAACCATCTGGGTGGTTTCGATCAGCTCCGCCTCGACCCCGGGGTCATGGTGGCATTCGCTGCAGCGCCGGATGGCGTTGTGCATCTTGTTGGTATTGTCGATGACCTCATCAAGATGGCTGGTGAAGACCATGCTCGTGCCGTAGACGTAGGCGGATACCTTCTGAATGCTGCTGAAGAGATCCTGGCGGATGTCCTCGATTTCGTGCAGGCCGATCAGGTACCTGAGATTGCCGGTGGTCCTGACCAGGTTGTAGATCATAACTGTCGAACCGGCCAGAAACAGGGAGAAGATCAGGATAAAGGCGATGGTGATTCGTTTTTTCATGCAGTATACGGAAAAGCGGTCAGGCGCATACTACACATAATGCCCGGTCGCGCGGAAGACGTGATATTACCTGTTCTCATAGTAATAACTTTCCAGGTCAATGCCGGCGTCCCGGGCCAGGTCCATGACCGGCTTGTAATCTTCCGGTCCGGTCCGGACAAACCTGACGGCGCGGAGTTTGCCGAGCACCGCTCTGCCCTCCGGCGTTTTGTCCAGCGAGAGGAGTATTTCGCGAAGCTTCTGTTTCAGCGCCCGGTCGACGTTCGGCATCACGCACAGGCCGTTTGACGGAACCTTGGGAGAAGTGGCCAGGATAAGCAGCTGCTACCGGGCGCCGGGATTCCGGGTCATGTAGTAATCGAAGATGGTATTCTTGGCGCAGCCGATATCGGCCTGTCTCTTGAGCACCGCGTCAATGGTGGCGTCGTGACTGCCGGCAAAGAAGTATTCCCTGAAAAATTTCCGGTGATTCCCGATCCCGTTTTCGTTGAGCCAGGCCAGGGGGAAGACATAGCCGGCCGTGGTCGCCCGTTCAACAAAGGCCATGGTCTTGCCGCGCATGTCCTGCGCTGTTTTTATGTCGCTGTCCTTTCTGACAAAGATGTGGCCGAAGTAGGTGGAGGTGCCGTCCAGGTTGACCGGTCTGGCCAGGGGTTCTATCCCGAGTTGCGAAATGGCCAGCGCTCCGGTAAAGGAGCCCAGGAACGCGGCATTGACCCTGTTTTCCCGCAGGCGCTGGATAATGTTGCCGTAGCGGCTCAGCATGGTCAACTCGACCTTGACGCCCAGTTCCCTGCCGAGGAAATCGGCCAGGGGCTGGTACCGCTTTATCTGGGCGAAAACATTCATCTCCGGCAACAGGCCGATGGTGATTTGTTCTTCGGCCAGGAGCGGAAGCGCCCTGCAGGCGCAGACAATCAGCACAAGGGCGGCAATGGCCCAGCGTTCCGCGCGGCAGCGGGTTACTCTATACATAGGGGCTCCTGATGGGTTCTGCTGTCGGAGCAGCGCAGTAAAAGTGCATGTTTCCATGTATACGAAACTATACCACAAACAGGACCATATGCAAAAAAATAGTGTTGCTGTTGCGCGAAGTTACATGGATGGAGGCTCCCCGGTCCAGGAGGTAAACAGAGGGCCCCGGCCGGGCGGATTGGACTGCCGGCCCGCGGAAAAGGGCGCCGCCCCTGAATTTTCTTTGCAAGCGGTATGTTTTTTTGTATAAATTAAAGTTTTTGGCTCAACTGGAACGTAAGTGATCGGCGGCACCCCTGACCACGTACAAATAATGGGTAGGTAAAGTCGCAGAGTTACAAACCCTGTGACGAGTTGCGCTGGAACAGGGCGGAACCATGGAGGTCCGTTTTCTTTCTTCCGGCGAGCGTGACCCGAGCGAACGAGTATTGATCATGACAAAACACCTGCTGGCCCTGAAGGACTGTGACCGGAGCCTGCTGAGGGCGCTTGTTGACCGCGCCCTGGCGCTCAAGCGGGAGGCCGCCGGAGGAGTCCGTCACAAGACCCTTGCCGGCCGGACGATCAGCATGCTGTTTGACAAGCCGTCCACCCGGACCAGGGTGTCTTTTGAGGCGGCAATGTACGGAATGGGGGGGCAGGTGATTCACATGTCCTCCAGGGAGTCACAGCTGACCCGGGGCGAGCCTCTCAAGGACATGGCCAGGGTCATGGCCCGGTACGTGGACGCCCTGGTGGTGCGGACCTATGGCCAGGAGGTGGTGGAGGAGCTGGCCCGCTATTCGGATGTGCCGGTCATAAATGCCCTGACCGATCTCTATCATCCCTGCCAGGTGTTAAGTGACGTTATGACCGTGCTTGAGAAAAAGGAAACCCTGGACGGCCTGAAGATCGTCTGGCTGGGAGACGGCAACAACATGGCTCACTCCTGGATTGAGGCGGCCTCGGTCCTGGGCTTTCCCCTGACGCTTGCCTGTCCGGAAGGATACGAGCCGGACGCCGCTATTCTTGAAGCGGCCCGGCAACGCTCTGAGCAGCCCATCACCCTGCTGCGGGACCCGGTGGAGGCCGTCCGTGAGGCCGATGTCATTAACGTGGATGTCTGGGCCTCCATGGGCCAGGAAGATGAACAGGAGCAGCGGCTGCGGATCTTTCAGGCGTACCAGTTGAACGCGGGACTTCTGGCCCATGCCCGGAAAGATGCTCTGGTTCTGCACTGTCTGCCCGCCCACCGCGGTGAAGAGATTACCGATGATGTCCTGGAAGGGGAGCACAGTGTCGCCTTTGACCAGGCTGAAAACAAGATGCATATCCATAAATCGATCCTGGAATATTTGATAAACTCGTAAAAAACCTGTACACACCGGCCGGGTACAACGACAGATGAACACGTTACAACGCGTGGCCGCCGGTTCCGGGGCGTTTTGCGAAACCGGGAATATGTAATAAGCCGGGAGAGCCGAACCGCCGGATTATCGAGCTACCCTGTATGAGCGCCCTGCCGGCGCCGGGAAAATACTATGACGATCAATAAAATTGTACTTGCGTATTCCGGGGGGCTGGACACCTCGGTCATTTTGAAGTGGCTCATCGAGGAGTACCAGTGCCCGGTGGTGGCCTATGCCGCGGACGTGGGCCAGCAGGAGGACTGGGACGCGGTCCGGGAAAAGGGGATGGCCACCGGCGCCGAAAAGGTTGTCATCTCGGATTTGCGCGAAGAGTTTGTCCGGGACTATATCTTTCCGGCCTTTCGGGCCAATGCCATCTACGAGGGGTCCTACCTGCTGGGCACCTCCCTGGCCCGGCCGATCATCGCCAGAGAGCAGGTCCGGATTGCCGGGGAAGAGGGCGCGGACGGTGTCAGCCACGGCGCCACCGGCAAGGGGAACGACCAGGTCCGTTTCGAGCTGGCATACCTGGCCCTGAATCCCCGCCTGAAAATTATCGCGCCCTGGCGGATCTGGGATCTTAATTCCCGCAACAAGCTGCTGGCCTTTGCCCGGGAGCATGATATCCCGGTGCCGGTCACGAAAGAAAAACCCTACAGTTCCGACGAGAACCTGCTCCATATCAGTTTTGAAGGCGGCATCCTGGAGGATCCGTGGAACGAGCCGGAACCGGATATGTTCAAGCTGACCGTGGCGCCGGAACAGGCGCCGGATACGCCGCGGTACGTGGAGATTGACTTTGCCGCCGGCAACCCGGTTGCCGTTGACGGCGAGCGACTGGGGCCCCTGGCCATGATGACCCGGCTCAACGAGCTTGCCGGGGCCCACGGCATCGGCCGGCTCGACCTGGTGGAAAACAGATTTGTCGGCATGAAGTCCCGGGGCGTGTACGAGACTCCGGGCGGCACCCTGCTGCGGGTCGCCCACCGCGACCTGGAAACCATCACCCTGGACCGGGAGGTCATGCGGATCCGGGATTCCCTGGTGCCGCGCTATTCCGAGCTTGTTTATAACGGGTTCTGGTTCTCGCCTGAGATGGAGCTGCTGCAGAAGACCATGGATGAGACCCAGGAGGTGGTCAACGGCACGGTACGGCTCAAGCTCTACAAGGGCAACTGCATCCCGGTGGGCCGCAAGTCGGACAACTCGCTTTATCATGAGAGTTTTGCCACCTTTGAGGAGGATGAGGTGTATAACCAGGCCGATGCCGAGGGCTTCATCAAGCTCAACAGTCTGCGCATGCAGATCCAGGCCCTGACCCGAAAATAAGGCACGAACGAGTCGACAACATGTCAGATCAGCAGCAGAAAAACGCATCCGCCAAATTATGGGGCGGCCGTTTTTCCGAGACCACTGCCGCGTCGGTCGAGGATTTCACCGCCTCGATTCACTATGACGCACGGCTCTATCGTCACGATATTATCGGCTCAAAGGTCCACGCCAGGATGCTGGCGAAACAGGGGCTTATCAGCGACGAGGAGTGTGCCGCCATTTTGAAGGGGCTGGACGGGATCCGCGCGGAGATCGAGTCCGGCCGCTTCGAGTTCCGGCGGGAGCTGGAAGATATTCACATGAATATCGAGAAGGCCCTGACCGACAGGATCGGCGCCCCCGGTGAAAAGCTGCACACGGCCCGCAGCCGCAACGACCAGGTCGCCCTGGATCTCAGGCTCTACCTGCGGGAAGAGGGTGAGGCGCTGCTGGAACTGCTTGAGGCGGTCCAGCGTGGTTTCGCGGTCCTGGCCCGGCGTTACCTGGGGACGGTCATGCCCGGCTACACCCACCTGCAGCGGGCCCAGCCGGTGCTGCTTTCGCACCATCTGCTGGCCTATGTGGAGATGTTCGGGAGGGACCGGGACCGGTTCGCGGACTGGCTCAAACGGATGAATGTGCTGCCGCTGGGCGCCGCGGCCATGGCCGGCACCGGCCTGCCCATTGACCGGGAGTTCGTGGCCCGGGAACTCGGTTTCCCGGCCGTAAGCGCCAACTCCATGGATACCGCGGCGGACCGGGATTTTGCCCTGGAGTTTCTGTTTTGCGCAAGCGTCACCCAGTTGCACTTGAGCCGTCTGGCCGAGGAGCTTGTCCTCTGGGCCGGCAAGGAGTTTGATTTTATCGAGATCGGCGACCGGTACTGCACGGGCTCATCCATCATGCCCCAGAAAAAGAACCCGGATATTCCGGAGCTGATCCGGGGCAAGAGCGGCCGGGTCACCGGAGCGCTGATGAGCCTGATGATGACCCTCAAGGGGCTGCCCATGACCTATAACCGCGACCTGCAGGAAGACAAGGAACCCGTTTTTGACGCCCTCGACACGGTCAAGGCGAGCCTGGCCATCACGGCGGAGCTGCTTGAGAATGTGCGTTTCAGGACGGAGCGGCTGCGGGAGGCGGCAACGGGCGGTTTCATGACGGCCACGGACCTGGCCGATTACCTGGTGCGAAAAAACATGCCGTTTCGCCAGGCGCACGGAGTTGTCGGGCGGATCGTGGCCCATTGTCAGGAAAAGGGAATGGAGCTGACGGATATGGAGCTGGAAGAACTGCGTCAATTTTCCGACACCATTGCAGAGGATGTCATGGATGTGCTCACCGTGGAGGGTTCCGTCAACAGCCGGGTATCGGCGGGCGGCACCGCCGGGGTCAGAGTGGAAGAGGCCCTGGCCCGGATCGAACAACAACTGGGGATTGCAGGATGATTATGTCGAAGACTGTTGCGGATGAAAAGAGCGTTTCCGTTCGTCTGGTTGCTCTTTGCGGCGTATTGCTGCTGGGGGCGCTGGGTGGTTGCGGATATAAAACCATGCCGGTTCCTCCCCAGGAGATCGTGCCCGCGCCGATAACCGACCTGCGCTATGAGCTTGACGAAAAGGGGGTGACCCTGAGCTGGACCTGGCCGGCCAGGACCGTCAGGGGAGATACACTGACCGACCTGAGCGAATTCCTGCTCTACCGGGCGGTTGTTCCGGCAGATTCCTACTGCGAGACCTGTCCGCTCCCCTTTGGGGACCCGGTGGTTATATCCGGCGGTGTTGTTTCCGTGGACGCGCAGCGGCGTGGAACCTATAAGGCCACCCTGCTCAGGCCGGGCCACCTCTTTTTCTTCAAGATCCGGTCCCGGGCCGGATGGTGGGCCGAGAGCGGCGATTCCAACATTGTTTCCTTTCTCTGGGACATGCCCCCCGCAAAACCGGCTGACCTGACGACCCGTTCCGGGCCCGACCGGATAATCCTGTCCTGGGCGCCGGTGACCACGCACATGGACGGAACCGTCATAGAAGAACCGGTTGCCTATCAGGTGTACCGGAGCCAGGGCGGCGGCCCGTTTGTTCCGGTTGGCGAGCTGCAGGAGAACACGGGGTTTGTTGATGCCGATGTCCTGCACGGCAGGAAATATCTCTACAAGGTGCAGGCCGTGACCCGGTATCCCAAGGGTCGTGTCGGCGGCGGCATAACCGCGCCGGTCGCGGGTATTCCGCTCGACAGGACTCCGGCGGCGGCTCCGGCCGGGGTGGAGGGTATCAGGACCGCGACCGGGGTCAAGATTATCTGGTCGGCGGTTCCGGGCGATGATGTCGCCGGCTACCGGGTGTATCGGCGCCTGGCCGGTGAGAAGAGTCCAACGCTGATCGGCCAGGTCAAGGCAACAACGCTTATCTTTGATGACCCTGAGCCGCCCGGGGCGGAGAGCTGGTTCTACTCCGTTTCCACCGTTGACCGGGCCGAACCGGCCAACGAGAGCGCCAGGTCCCCCGAGGTGGAGGTGCTGCCGTAACGCAAACACGAAGGCGAGTATGCATTATTTTCAATACCGAAACAGTGAACTGTACTGTGAGGACCTCCCGGTCCGCGCCATAGCGGAGCAGGTCGGCACTCCCCTGTACCTGTACAGCCGGGCGACCCTGGTCCGTCATTTTGACGCCTTTGACGGCGGCTTTGGTGATGTGGATCATCTGACCTGCTTTGCGGTCAAGGCCTGTTCCAACATTGGGATCCTCAATATTTTTGCCGGCATGGGCGGCGGCGCGGACATTGTTTCCGGCGGTGAACTGTTCAGGGCGCTCAAGGCAGGCGTCGCGCCGGACAGGATTGTCTATTCCGGGGTCGGCAAGACCGCGGCCGAGATGCGTGAAGCGCTCGAGGCCGGGATCCTCCTGTTCAACGTCGAGTCGTCCCAGGAGCTGGACCGTCTCCAGCAGGTCGCGGCGGAGCTGGGCGTTCAGGCGCCGGTGGCCCTGCGGGTCAATCCGGATGTCGATCCGAAGACCCATGCCTACATTTCCACCGGCCTGGCCAGGAACAAGTTCGGTATCCCTGTTGATGCCGCCTTTGATGAGTACCTCCGGGCCCGGACCATGGCCAATATCGAAATCAGAGGGGTCAGTTGCCATATCGGTTCCCAGTTGACCCGGGTGGAGCCGTTCCTGGAGGCCCTGCGCAAGCTCAAGGTCTTTGTCGGCCGGCTCAGGGAGGAGGGTATTGAAATTCAATACCTGGACCTGGGCGGCGGGGTCGGCATTACCTATAATGATGAGGAACCGCCCCATCCCCACGAGTATGCCCGGGCCATCCGGGAAGAACTCGGCGGGTTGACCTGCACCCTGATTCTTGAGCCAGGCCGGGTGATTGTCGGTAACGCCGGCATCCTGGTTACCGAGGTGCAGTACACCAAGGTCAACAGCGGCGGCGCGCGGAAAAAGCGGTTCGTTATCGTTGACGCGGCCATGAACGACCTGTCCCGGCCAAGCCTGTACGGGGCTTTTCACGAGATTCTGCCGGTTGTCCGGAGCCGGGCGGACAACCTGCTTGTGGACGTGGTGGGCCCGATCTGCGAGACCGGCGACTTCATGGCCAGGGACCGGATGCTGCCTGCCGTGCACCAGGGTGATCTGCTGGCAATTATGAGTAGTGGCGCCTATGGTTTTACCATGTCGTCCAATTACAATTCCCGGCCCCGGCCGGCCGAGGTGCTGGTGACCGGCAGGGAATTCAGCGTGATCCGCAGGCGGGAGCAGTACCGTGATCTGATTCGGGGCGAACAGATACCCGGACAGGAGCAGTCATGAAGTTTACCCGGATGCCTCTTCCCTTTGTCAAGATGAGCGGGACCGGGAATGATTTTGTCCTGATCGACCATCGCAGGGCCCGGATCGCGCCGGAGGCCATGCCGGAGTTTGCCCGGCTGGTTTGCCGCCGCCGTTTTTCGGTGGGCGCGGACGGGCTCATCTTTATTGAGGACTCGGATACGGCCGATTTCCGCTGGCGTTTTTTTAACGCTGACGGCTCCGAGGCCGAGATGTGCGGTAACGGGGCCCGTTGCGCGGCCCGTTTTGCCTATATGCATGGCATTGCCCCGGCCCGGATGCGGTTTGAAACCGTGGCCGGCACTATCGAGGCCCGGGTTTCGGATATCAATGTCAGTCTGCTGATGACCGAGCCCCGGGATATCCAGCTCAACCGGAAAATAGAGCTGGATACCGGGCAGACGCTCACCGTGCACAGTGTTGACACCGGGGTGCCGCACGCGGTCGTCTTCGTGGATGACTGTGCCCGGGTGGATGTCCGGGAGACCGGCGCCAGGGTCCGGTTCCATCCGGAGTTCATGCCGGCCGGAACCAATGTGAACTTTGTCCAGGCGCTGGAAAACGGCATGCTCAAGGTCCGCACCTATGAGCGGGGCGTGGAGAAGGAAACCCTCGCCTGCGGCACCGGCGCCACAGCCGCGGCCCTGGTGGCCGCGATGCTTGACCGCGCCGCCTCACCGGTCAACATAGTGACAAGCGGTGGTGACCGGTTGACCATTGCCTTTACGCTGGGGGAGGGGCCGTCCGCCGCTTCGGTGTACCTGAAGGGCCCGGCCAATGTTATCTATTCGGGCGAATTGACCGGGGAAGCTCTCCTGGAAAGCAGGTAACACCGGATAGTTACAAGCCGCGTGACGAGTTGCGTTCAAGCTGTACGCATTGAACTCTTAAAAATTATATTCAGCTGAAAAGATATCAGCTGAAGTTCCGGGACAAGAGAAGGAGGAAGATTATGGCCACTATTCAGGGAGCGATTGTTGCGGTAGTTACCCCGTTTATCGACGGCAGGGTTGACGAAGACGGGCTCAGGGATCTGATCGAGTTTCAGATCGCGGGCGGCACGCACGGGATTGTCCCCTGCGGCACCACCGGGGAGTCGGCCACCCTTGATTTTGACGAGCACAAGCGGGTTATCGAGTTGACCGTGCAGACGGTCAACGGCCGGGTGCCGGTCATTGCCGGAACCGGGGCCAACAGCACCAGGGAGGCCATCGAGCTGACCGAGAGCGCCAGGGCCAGCGGGGCCGATGCGGTCCTGTCGGTCGTGCCCTACTACAACAAGCCGAGTCAGGAAGGGCTGTTCCAGCACTTCAAGGCCATTACCGAGGCGGTGGATATTCCCATGATCCTCTACAACGTGCCCAGCCGGACCGTGGCCAACATGCTGCCCGCCACCGTGGCCCGTTGCGCCCGGGAATTGAAAAACGTCATCGGCATCAAGGAGGCCACCGGCAGCCTGAACCAGATCAGCGAGGTGATCCGGCTCTGCCCGGACGACTTTATTGTCCTGTCCGGCGATGATTTCACCAGCATGCCCACGGTCCTGATTGGCGGCAAGGGGGTGATTTCCGTCACCTCAAACGTCGAACCGTCCGGCATGGCCCGGATGATGGAGGCCGCCCTGGCCGGTGACCTGGTCCGGGCAAACGAGCTCCATTACAAACTGTTTCCGCTCATGGGCGCCATGTTCTGCTATCCCAGCCCGGCCCCGGCCAAGAAGGCCCTGGAACTGATGGGCAGGATCAGGTCGGCCGAGGTGCGGCTGCCCATGACCTCGATGGATGAGGCGAGTCTTGCGGTGTTGAAGAAGGCCATGGACGAGGTCGGTTTGCTGTAATAGAATTGTACGGAAATTGAGATAATTTTTTTTTGGAGAAGACACGATGACACGAGTAATTGTGGCCGGTGCCGCCGGCCGCATGGGCCAGCGTATCAGCTACATGGTGCGGGAAAACCCCGATCTTGAGCTTGCCGCCGCCTTTGAGCATCCCGACAGCCCGGCCATCGGCCGTGATGTTGGTGAAAACGCCGGGTTCGGCGCCACCGGCGTCACCATTGCCGCCGGGCTTGAGCCGGTCATTGACAGCGGTGATGTGATCATCGACTTTACCTTTCACCGGGCGACCATGGGGTTTGTCGAGCTGGCCGCCGCGCACAGGCGGGCCATGGTCATCGGCACCACCGGGCTGTCACCGGAAGACCTGGCAACCCTGGCCGATCAGGCCGGGGCCGCCTTTCCCTGTGTCCAGGCCCCCAACATGGCGGTCGGGGTCAATGTCCTGTTCAAGCTGGTGGAAAAGGCCGCCTCGGTGCTGGGCGACGCCTATGACGTGGAGATCGTTGAAGCGCACCACCGCATGAAAAAGGACGCGCCCTCGGGCACGGCGCTCAAGCTGGGCGAGATGGCCGCCGGCGCCCTGGGTCGTGACCTGGGCGAGGTCGGCGTCTTTGAGCGCAACGGCATTATCGGCGAGCGGACCGACAGGGAGATCGGCATCCAGACCGTCCGGGCCGGGGATATCGTCGGCGAGCATACGGTTTATTTTGCCGGCGCCGGCGAACGGATCGAGATTACCCACCGGGCCCATAACCGGGACAACTTTGCCCGGGGCGCTGCTCTGGCCGCCGCCTGGGTGGCGGGCAGGCCAAATGGCATGTACACCATGTTCGACGTGCTGGGGCTGACGGATTTTTAAGTTTCTGTCTCCTGCTCAATGACCATCGCCTGTATCGGCCTGGGCTCGAACCTTGGCGACTCCGCGCGTACCCTGCGGGACGCCTGGAAGACCCTGGGCGATTATCCCGGCATTATTCCGGATCGGTTATCCAGCCCTTACCGCAGTGAGCCGGTCAACATGGACAGCGCCAACTGGTTTGTCAACGCGGCGGCTGTAGTGCGGACCAGCCTGGAACCGGCGGAACTGCTGGCGGTTCTCCTGCGGGTTGAACACCGGTTCGGCCGCAGCCGGGACCGG
>JAJRTB010000010.1 GCA_024278495.1 Deltaproteobacteria bacterium | reverse complement strand
CTGGCAAAGGAAGGTTGCCGCAACATCCTGATGGTACCGATCAGCTTTGTTTCCGACCATATAGAAACCTTATATGAAATCGACATGCTGTACAAAGACCAGGCCAAGGATCTCGGCATGCGCCTTGAGTCTACCAGGGGCCTGAATGATGATCCTGTCTTTATCCGGGCGCTGGAAGAACTGGTGCGAGAGAAGATGAGAGATTCTATCCCCGGCTCTGAAAACGACGGATCCTGATATTCATCAAAAGACCGATACCTATCAGGGTGGTGAGCAGGGAAGACCCGCCGTAGCTGAAAAGCGGCAGCGGGATCCCCACCACCGGCAGAAACCCCATGATCATCAGCAGATTGATGACCGCCTGCCAGAAAATCAGCATCACAAGGCCAAAGGCCAGCAGCACCCCGAACTTGTCCCGGGCCGTCATGGCGATATTGATTCCCCAGAGCAGCATAAAAAAGTAGCAGATCAGAAAAAAGACACTGCCGGCAAAGCCCCACTCCTCGGCCCAGACCGAAAAGGCGAAATCAGTGTGGCGTTCCGGCAGAAAATGCAGGTGCCCCTGGGTCCCCTCCAGGAATCCCTTGCCAAACACCTGGCCGCTGCCCACGGCGATCTTGGACTGCATGATCTGGTAGCCCTGGTTCATGGGATCGCCCTCCGGATTCAAAAATGTCTCGATCCGGCGGCGCTGGTAATCCTTGAGCAGATACTTCCAGAAAATCACCGAGGCGGCCCCGCCCAGGGTGGCGAGAATGACATAGGTTGACCAGCGCAACCTGACAAAGAGTATCATCGACACATAGATAATTCCCAGCATCAGAGCGGTGCCCAGGTCCGGCTGGATCATGATCAGAACAAAGGGGATCAGGGTAAGGACGCCCGGTTTAATAATATCCATGAAACGCAATCCCTCGCCCACCTCGCGCCGGGAAAAATAGCCGGCCAGAACAACGACCATGATCAGCTTGGCCGGCTCAGACGGCTGCAGCCGAAAGAATCCAAGGTTAAGCCAGCGCTGGGTACCTGCAACCGTGTCCACGAAAAAACCCGTGTAGAGCAGCAGCAGGAGGATGCCGATATAGGCTACAAGCCCCAGGGCCTCAAGCTCCCTGTAGTCAAAGGTGAGCACAAAGAGGATGGCGCCGAACCCGGCCAGCATGATATAGATCTGCTTGAAAAAGACCCGGGACGGATCAGGGCCTCCGCTCCAGGTAGAGCTGTACAGGTTGGCAACAGCCATACCGCAGACCAGCAGCAGGAGCAGTACCATGACCCAGTCAAAATTATGAATAAAGCGTCGGTCAAAACGTAGCATCGTCTCTCTTTTCCTCTTGCCGGCCATATCCGTTCAGGGCCAGTTCCGGTTCCCCGGGGACGGACAAGACCGAGTAGGCAATCTTCTCGCCCTTCCCGAGCCGGTCGCCGAAATAACTCTCCAGCACGGCCCGGGCCACCTGGGCGGCACCGGACCCGCCATGCAGACCATGCTCAACCAGCACAGTCACGACAATCTCGGGATTCTCGGCCGGGGCAAAGCAGGTAAACCAGGCGTGATCCCGAAATTTGTACGGGATATCCTCCTCCTTGAGGTGCTGATAGGCCTTGAGCCGCACGACCTGCGCCGTACCGGTCTTGCCGGCCACGGTAATACCGGGCAGGCGGGCCCGGCGACCGGTACCGTGCCTGCCGTTCACCGCCTCGATCAGCCCGGACCTGACTAGGCGCATACCCGTACTCTGGCCGATCATCCGGCTGAGGATCTCCGGTTCGAACCGTCTCTGAGCCTTTCCGTCCGGATCCCGGATGCTCTCTATCACCGCCGGACGGTACAGGGTACCGCCATTGGCGACGGCCATGGTCATGGCCGCTACCTGAATCGGCGTGGCCAGGTCAAAGCCCTGGCCGATCGCCACGGACAGGGTCTCCCCTTCCTGCCATTTTGTCCCGTAGCGCCGCTTTTTCCAGGCCGTGGTCGGCACCAGGCCTGATTTCTCATGCTCCATGTCAATACCGGTCCTGCTGCCAAACCCCATCTTGCGGGCGTATTCAGCCAGCCGGTCCACTCCGAGCCGCAGACCGACCTGGTAGAAGTATACGTCGCAGGATTCGGCCAGGGCCCGCTCCAGGTTAACGGCGCCATGGCCCGAACGCTTCCAGCAACGGTAGGTTCGATTGCCGAACTTGTAATAACCGGGACAGAAGATGATATCATCCGGAGTAATAACACCCTCGTGCAAACCGGCCAGGGCGGTCACCACCTTGTACGTGGAAGCCGGCGGATATTGTCCCTGAACAGTCTTGTTCACCAGGGGATGGCGCGGATTATCCAGCATGGCCTTCCAGGCCCTGGTCGTAATGCCTCCAATAAACTCACTGAGCTTCAACTGCGGGGCGCTGGCCGCCACCAGAACCCGGCCGCTGTTCACCTCAAGGGCAACCACCGAGCCGGCCCTGTCTTCCCGGGCCATGATCTCCTCGGCGGTTTTCTGCAGTTCCATATCAATGGTCAGCAGCAGGTCTGAACCGGGCAGGGGCTCAATCCCCTTGAGATATTTCTGCTCAAATCCCAGGGCGTTGACCTCCATGTACTCTCGCCCCTTTTCGCCGCGCAACTGCTCCTCATAGAGCTTCTCCAGCCCCATCTTGCCGATCTGGTCCCCGCCCGTGTAGATATCCGGGTCCGCCGCCCGCAACTCCTTTTTGCTGATCTTGCCCAGATACCCGACCAGGTGCGACGCGTAATCACCATAATGGTAAACCCGCAGGGGAACAACTTCTATTCTGATTCCGGGCAGATCCAGGCGGTTGTTCTCGATCAGGGCCACCTTTTCCCATTCGATGTCCTCAACCAGCCGAATGGGAATGTGGCCGGGCGTATCCGCCATCTTCCGTATCCGGTCCAGCAGGACCATGATCTCAACATCAAGGAGATCCGCCACCTTCTTGATCAGCTCATCATCAAACCTGTTATCGTCCCTGATCAGCACCACGTTGAATGACGGCCGGTTGGTGACGATCTCCCGGCCTTTTCGGTCGTAGATATTGCCCCGGGGAGGGATCACTTCAATGGAGCGCACCCGGTTATTGTCAGCCAGGT
>JAJRTB010000198.1 GCA_024278495.1 Deltaproteobacteria bacterium | reverse complement strand
TCAGCCTTTTCCAGATCACTCTGTTCAGGGGGCTGAAGTTCTACACCCTCCCGGCCCATGCCCGGATCGACAAGGACACTGGATCTGGTTGCATCGGGATCAACGCGTGCAACAGTGATGGAGCCGATCTGCTGCTGGTTGGCCCCAAAACCTTCGGGCTCCACGACGGCTTCCGCATCACCTGCCTGGGCAGAGGTGGATTGTTCGGAGACATTCTCTTCTCCTGCGGCCACTGCCCAGCCTCCACCACCGCTGATCCGTGTCGACCGGATACTCTCCGGCACAACAACCTCAAAACCTGCTGCCTGTGGTACGACTGCCGAATGCACAGTCGGAGCCGCCGCTTCAGCAGCAGCCGTGGCAGCCAACGGAGCTTCAGAAACGACCGATTGCGCAACCGGTGTCGCCTCTGCTGCAGGTGCTATCCAAACTCCGCCGGTTGCCTGATCGGAACCGGGATTCAATACCCCGGTTTCCTGTACCGTCACCCCGTGCAGTGCGATTTGCGGTGCCGCCACCAACGGGTTAACCACCGGCGGCTGTGCCGGTTGCTGCACTTCATCGGCCCCGATATCAAAACTGCCTTCAAACGGCCGGGGTTCTCCATCAAAATCATCGCTGATCCCGGCACCGATCCGATCATTATTGATTGCCGGTGAATTGAGCTGCAGATGAAGATCGCCGTACAACTCTCCAATATCCGCCCCGGCAACCCTGACCATGGTCAGGGGCCCGTAACGCAGACGGATAAAGTTGCCGCCCTCGTCAAAGGCCGGAACCGGCTGAACTACGGTTGTTGCTTCCGGTGAGGAGATAGAGGATTCCCGGTTACCGTTGACATACTCAAAGACAAACCGAGGATCGGGATTACCGGTCAGGTGTGAGTTCTCGGCCAGCATCTCGCCGCTGCCCAGCGGCAGTACGGCCAGATCATCATAAACCGGCGCAGTGGGGCAGTTCAGGCCGACCGAACCACCGATATCCGGACAGAGCCCGTACAGAACATTGTCCGGACTTGTATCGTCAACCAGAAAATAGAATTTCCGGTTATGCCATATGATATTGTCTTTCAGCACCGGGTTGGAGAATCCATCTTCACCCGTCGGCAGAGCCGATGTCAGTTCGACGCTGTGCGTCCGTGAAACAATACCTGCTCCGGGCTGAGCGACTGATTCATTCAGTACACCCGGAGTGAACGCTTCGCCTGCAGTAGAGGCATTGTCGTTGTTGGCAATGGTGTTGTGGATAATACTTGCCCTCAGGGTATCCTGGAGAGAAATACCAGCACCGGCAAGAGCCGCCACATTGTTGAAAATCATATTATTTACTATATCAATGGTGTACCAGGTTTCCGGATTTGCCGGAGCAGCGGATACATCCTGACCGTTGACGCGGTTGAGACGAATGCCGCCGCCATCACCGGCCCCGGATGAATTCCCCTGGATCAGGTTCCGGACCACCTGGACCGATCCTGTTCCCGGCGTAAGGTTCTGGTTGCCAAAGGGCGCAAGTCCGCTGATGGACAGGCCGCCGCCGTTGACCGACACCTGCTGGTTGAAATTCTCATTAAAGAGGATGGTGTTGTCCTGAATTACACCGTTATCACTCAAGCCGTAGTGACCGATGCCTGCACCATCTTCCAGAGTAAAGTTACCGCAGACAAAGTTTCTGCTTATTTCATAATCATCGGTTCCGTTGTACAGGGATATCCCGCCGCCGGCCCCGCTTAAGCCGCCGTTTCTGGAAATATGATTATACCGGATACGGATAAAGTCGTTGTCGGAGTCCGTGTACAGCTCTTCATTCCCCTGCTGATAAGAGAGGAAGGGATGACCGACACGAACGCCGCCGCCGAAAAATCCGCTGTTGCCGACAATACGGTTATTTGAGATATCCAGATAATCGACAAAGCCGTTGACGACAATCCCGCCACCGCTGCTGGCGCTCCTGATGGTAAATCCATCAATACGGGCGCCCTGGTTGTTCGGGTCGGAAAAAACATTGCTACCGGTTCCATTGTTTGCCACAACCAGAATTGCTGCGCCCTCCTCGGTCGCAAAGGCATCCGCCTGAACACCGCCAAACCCGCCATTCTGGCCGTTAACCAGATCATAGGCTCCGACAGCACCGAGATCATTGATGCGGTTACGCCAGGTAACCAGTTTTTCCGCAGGCGACTGGATGGCACTGATTACAGTGCCTTCGCCCCAGCCCTGGAGCTGTACAGGCTTATACATAATGATGATTTCATTATAAGTTCCAGGAGCTACAAGAATGAGATCATTGACCCCGGCAGCATCAATAGCGGCCTGGATCGACCCTCCGGCAACGACGGTCTGCACGGCACCGCCTGGTCGCAGTCCGACCTGGAACGTCACGCCGGTGGTGGATGTTTTGCCGTTATCGCCGCGGGTTACAACTAGTTCACCTGTAACCGTACCGCCGCCGATGTCGCCGGTAATGGCACCGTCGCTCCAGACAAGATTTGTCAGGGGTACACCACCGACAGTCACGGTACCCGGAGTGTTGCCGAAGCCGTAATCACGAACAATGGTCTTCGGTTCCACCCCGCCGACACCGTCATAGGCCGGATTCATCACACTGGTGGGTCCGAGCGAGGTGATTGTAATCGTGCCGGCGGCTGTCGGCAGATATGGCCCCTGGCCGGCATCTACTGAAAAAATCCGCGGGGTGGTATCTGGAAATTCACAATCCAGCGAATTCTGATCCTGGCCGGCAAAAGCAGCAATAGGAACAACCGGCGTGTCGAGATAGGTTGTTGTTCCCGGCATATACTGCAGGGTGTAACAGAAGGTTGAATACTGGGGATTATAAAACCCGCCAATGGTATCAGCCTCAGGATCGTTCATACAGGCCGTCAGCATATTGGGCGACATACCGCTGGGTTTCGGCAGGTTGGCGCTGTACGTGGAAGGAACCAGAACATTGTAGGCTCCGAATTCACCTGAATAGGTGCTGGTAATCATCCGGCCCGTCCAGTCACGGATAGAGATCGGCAGGAAGGGCGGCGCAAACTTCTCACCGACGTTGGGCGAATCTGGATCAAATTCATTGGCGGTGTCGTCAAGAATGATACCAATGATATGCCCGGCAACGGGTACATTGGTAAAAAGGCCGAAATCCGCTGCCGCGTTGGCACCGTCACTTAAGGCCACCAGCTTGCTCTCGCAGCCGTCCAACTCCTGTCCGGCAAGGGGAGCCGCTACACCCGGAAAGAGTGTAAGTTCCGTCGGCACGGTATAGGTTGCGCCCACACATTGCGGAGGCAGCAACTGGGGACTGGGGATATAGCTGTCCCCAAAGTCCACATTTTTATCCTGCGACCGCATGGTTTCATACCCGGCCGGAGGCAGAACCTCGACGATGTAGCGGCCGGGTGGAACCGGACTGATCTCGGTGATGCCGTCGGCCGGATCAATAATTGCGTCAAAGGCATAGCCGCCGTCAAAAACCCCGGGACGGACCTGATTCCAGTTGCGCATGCCGTCATAACAGTCCGTGGCCGCGCCGCGAAAAACAAAGGGATCATCGGTGCCGCTGCCGGCGTTACTGCCGTACTGGCAGTTTTCCGGCAGGCTGTCGTCCCAGCTGTCGGTCAGAGTTGTGTTGAGCAGGGCACCCTTAAGATCGGGGGCAAGAGAATCATATTCGTACAGTCTGACCTCTACCCTTGGAATACCCGGTTCCCATGGTTCTATGGCTGCCAGCTCCGGATTGTCCTCGGCCCGGGTTACCGCATAATAGACTACCCCGGAAATTCCACCGTTTTCGCCATGAGCATAGGCCTTCTTTCCCCACTCAAAAACCGTGGCCTGACCCAGAAATCCCTGGAAGCCCTGGGTCAGGACCGGTCCGACCTCGGTTCGGTACGAAGGCGTTGTAACCAGGCTGTCGGGATCAATCGGATTCCCCTGAGCCTGCGGATTCAACTGCCCTTCCCACGACCACGGATCGCCAAAAGGTATGGCGCCGCCGTCATCGACGGTCACGGTCAGCCCGGTTGCCTTGAAACGGGTAAAATCAACCTCGGCCACCAGCCATGCAAAAAATGGAAAAACCTGGTCAAAGGGAACAAAACCCTCGCCATCGGTCGGGAAGGACTGGTACATGGAACCGTCCCGCCAGCGGAGATTAACTGCCTGCTCTAAAATGCCCATTTCACCGGCGTCCCTGAACCCGTTTTCATTCTGATCGTGGTAGACCCAGTTCTCAAGCCTTGTAAACCATTGAAAGACCGGCACCTCGCCAAGATTGACCGTTCCGTCTCCGGCAACGGTTACGTTCTTAAAAGCAAAAAGGAGATCAAGATTATCATCCCATACCACCAACTGGTAATCACCCGGCGGTACGTTCGGGATTGCAAAACTACCGTCTGCGGCAGCGCGGGCTGCATAAACACCCCTGTCCGTACCGGCTGCTCCCAGGTTCAGGCCAACCCACGGTGTTGTGTGTGGAAAAGGTGCTCCGCTGTGGAATGCGGTATTCGGCGGTCGAGAAAGATGTAGATTGACGACCTGACCGGAGATCGTTGCCCCACCGGTTAGAATCGTATTGTCGATGTATGGATTATTTGGACCTGCAGGAACAAAGCCGATGGAAACATGGGGGGAAGGCGGTCCGAATTCAGAAAAAAAAGGCGGCTCATTTGATTTGACCCAGGCATCAATGACTCTTGTCCCTTCAATGGTTGAAGTCTGGATCCAATTATCCGCCTGTGCATCGGGAGGGACGGCAATGATTCCATATTTTCCGGGCGCAAGGTTTTTGATGGTCAGTCGGCCGTCGGCTCCGGTGATCAACGGCTCAACAACCGGCGAACCCGAGCCGTCCGTAACCACAACAGGCGCTCCGTCGACATCAAGACAACCATACGAGCCTGTGCCCGGGTTCTGTCCATCCTGATCACAGCTCCGGATATAGGTAGTGCCGAGCATGTTGCCGTAGGCATCAACCATTTGCATACCTGCCGACATGCCGTAACGACCACCGGCCTCTTCCAATATAATATTGAACCCTTCCAGACCGCGTTCTCCCTGGTCCCAGGTATTGTTGATCGGGCTGATGTCTTCATGGATAAAAACACTGACCTGTGCCGTCGGCAGGGGCAGGGCATTGACAAAAACAGTTACGTTGCCATCACCTGCAAGCGGAGCACCGCCAATGCTGTACGCTCCCGCAGTCTTAGGGAGAACCGAAACAAAATACCGCTTGCCCGGATCCAGGTTCACCGGGAAATCCGTCTCATCCCCCTGGGCAACTACCGGCATATAACTTGAATGAAAACGCAGCGCCAGCGGATTTGGAACAGGATCACCAGGTACAACGTGATAGGTCGCGTCTTCTTCAATCACCCATCGATACTGGGACAGGGCCCCCACGGTACCGTCTTTGGCCACGGTTTTTACCGTTAGCGAGGCACCGATGGCACTCCCGGCTGCAAACGCTATGGTGAAGACAACACAGATGGTTATCATCAGAAAAAAAGAAAGAAGCGGAGAAATTCTCCTGAACCGATCAATATCTGTTTTCAGTATTCCAGTCATCGTCATGCTCCTCAGTGGTAGTGTTCGTTGGCCGTTGTTTGCATGTCTTTTTCCTGATCATGATCGTAAGAACTGCGTTCAACCAATATTTTAATTTCCGGTTTATCGGCAAGAATGGTTTCTATCCCGAGCAGCACCGCAAACAAATTGGAGTGAAGATAGCGGTCCATGTCCTTCTGCGTCCGCCACTCCTCAACAAGATAAAATATGTTTTCATCGTTGACATCCTGGTAGCTGCTCGCCTCCAGGCATCCTTTATTCCTTTTCATCCGATCAAGAATCCCATCAATTGTTTGCAGTATTTCCTTACGCTTACCCACACGCCCTTTCATCCTGATCGTAGAAATAATCATCCTGAACCCTCTACTCTATTCAAGAAACAACAGAAACACTTTACTGGTACACAATCAAACTTCATGCCACAATGTGGCACAAGGGGAAAATAGTCTTCAAAGGCAGACAGGAAAGGAAATACTTGGGACATGAGGCCAAGAGAGAGGGAAATGTCACCCTAGACAAACTGGTCACATATGACCAAGTGGTGAAATTTAACCAGGCCAAGAAGCCTGATCTGGTCTGTATTTCTTAAGAAGGGAACAACTCGGTGGAACTACAGAAGAAGGGTGTTTGGAATCTATATTACGGTTTGAAAATATCTAATTTTTTCATCCGGGCTCGCAGCGTACTTCTGTCGAGTTGCAGAATTTCCGCCGCACTGTTTTTACCGCTGACTTTCCAGTTTGCTTCCTCAAGCACCTGGATAATGTACTCTCGTTCCATATCCTGCAGGGATTTAAAGACAAAGCTCTCTTGTCCCTGCGGCGTCTTTAAGTCATCCGCCAGCTGCAGCTTCGGACCGGCCGAATTGATCACGGCCCGTTCAACAACGTTTTCCAACTCTCTGATGTTTCCGGGCCAGGGGTACTGTTGCAGGTGCGTCATGATCCGCGCCGGAATGGTAGTGATAGTTTTCCCCTGCTTACGGGCAAATCTGTCCATAAAAAACGTCGCCAGCTGGGGAATATCCTCAAGGCGGTCTCTCAGGGGCGGTGCTGTTATGGGAAAAACATTGAGCCGGCACCAGAGATCTTTACGAAACACATCATCACGGACATCCTGTTCCAGATCGCGATTGGTAGCGGCGATAACCCGAATATCGACCTTGATCGTCCGGGAGCTGCCGACCCGCTCAAATTCACCATCTTGAAGAACTCGTAAAAGCTTGACCTGAATCTCCGGCGGCAACTCACCTATTTCATCAAGGAAAATACTTGCCCTGTCGGCGACCTCAAATCGCCCTATCCGCCGGGCATGGGCACCGGTAAAGGCACCCCGCTCATGACCAAACAATTCGCTTTCGATGAGATCCGGGGCAGAGCGGCGCAATTGACCTTTATCAGGGGCCGCCCTTTACGCCGGCTGTTTTTGTGGATTGCTCTGGCAATCAGCTCTTTACCGGTTCCGGTTTCTCCAAGGATAAGCACCGAAGTGTCAGTGGACGCAATCTGTTCGATCTTAAACAGGACATACTTCAGGGCATTGCTGCTGCCGATGATATTTCTATGATTGCAGACCAGCTGGATCTCTTCACGGAGACAGGCACTCTCTGCTTCAAGCTGTTCTTTATATCGCCCGATGGCAATGAGTGCCGCCCGGAGTTCCTCTTCCGTTTTCTTGCGCTCGGTAATATCCCGATTGCTGGACCGGAAGCCCAGCGCCTCGTTGTTGTCATTGATTACCGGCTGGCAGGCGTGTTCAATCCAGCGCACCTCACCGTCCCGCCTGACAATTCGAAACTGAATCTCACGCAAGCCGAGCTCCTGAATGCTGTCATAAAAATGCGTATCCCACACCTTCCTGTCTTCGGCAACAATGATATCCCGAAACAAATCCGGGTTTTCAATAAACTCCTCAGCGGGGTAACCGCTGATACGCTCACATGAGGGGGAAACATACTGAAAAGTGCCGTCAAGATTGGTCCAGACTTCCCAGTCGTAGGTAAAATCAGCCACGGTGCGGTACATACATTCCAGTTTACGCAGCCTCCTGTCCGCCTGCTTGCGGTCGGTTATATCGCGAATCAGACCAAGAAAGCCGATCTTGTTGCCCTCTTTATCCGTGACCACCGACCCCACGGTATCAGAGGGAAAAATCGTCCCATCTTTCCTGCGATACTCGACCTCATATGGTCGCAACTCCTCCTCGACGCTGAGATTATACCGGATGCGCCCCTGTTCTTCAAAAGCCTCCCTGGACACATAAAATATCTCCGTGGTCAGGCCGAGCAGTTCTTTCTCACTATAGCCAGAGATTTTCTCCAGGGCGGGATTGATCATCACGATTCTTCGCTGCAGATCCACAAACACGGCGCCATCGGGAATGGCGTTGAAAATGCACTGAAAACAGGCGGCAATATTGGTACATTCAGACATCTCTCTTAGAAATGCACCGATCCTCGCCTCAGTCTCTTTACAAATTCTCTTTTCGTTCATTGCAGCAGCCTATTTCTTATCTCACATACATCAAAAAACGTTATCCAGCAGATCAATCCAGCACCTCTTGCCTGCACAGCAGCCCTAAATACTGTACCGAACAACAGGAATAAAAAAAGCCAATAAAATCAAAACGAACAGATTGATTTCATTGGCTTGACCATGGTACGCCAGGCAGGGTTCGAACCTGCGACCTACGGCTTAGAAGGCCGTTGCTCTATCCAGCTGAGCTACTGGCGCACACGGATGCGATATTGTACAGGGGAAGCCGGAAGAAATCAACTCTGATTGCGCAACGCCCGCT
>JAJRTB010000197.1 GCA_024278495.1 Deltaproteobacteria bacterium | reverse complement strand
GGCCAGCAGATGATCGCGGATGGCCTGGTAGTCGTCCCTGATGATCGGCCGGACTTCCGGTACCGCACCGGCCCGGGCCGCCAGGGCTGCCAGAACGCCGCTGTTTGATTCGATAGTGGCGCCGGCCGGGATGTTTTTTTCTTCGCCGGTAACAAGTTCCGAACCCGTTGGATAGATAGTGACCCTTGGTTTCCTGCGGACCAGGACCGTCGGACAGCCCGCGGCCAGCAGCGCGCCGATGTCGGCCGGTACCAGCCGGTGGTTGGTCGGAAAGAGCAGCTCGGTGGCCACTATATCCTCGCCCACCTTGCGGACGTTCTGCCAGGGATAAACGGCCGCCCGGATCACGGCCCTGGTCTCGTTGTCCCGCAGCAGGACATTTTCAATCATGATCACCGCGTCCTTGCCCTCGGGCAGGGGGAAACCGGTGTTGACCGGCACGGCCTGGCCCTTTTCAATATCCAGGCCCAGGGGCGTGTCGTCCGAGGCGCGAAAGGTATCGGATGCCTTGACCGCGAATCCGTCCATGGCCGCGGCGTGAAAGGAAGGAACGGACAGGCGGGCGGTGACCGGCCGGGCAGTGACCCGGTTGTCCGCCTCCCGGCTCGGGATTTCCTCCTCGCCGGTGCGGTAGTCGCTGAAAGCGGAGAGAAAGATGTCCCGGGCGTCCTGCCGGGAGTGCATCTTCAGGTAGACTTTGCGTTTGGGTTTCATCGGTTCCGAGGTCAGGGAAAGAGAATAACGGTCGCGGTTTCGCCCGTGTCCAGTCCTTCAGTGTCGCGATCAATGACGAGCAGGCCGTCGGCCTGGACCAGGGGGCTCAGGAGACCGGACTTGCCGTACACTGGGGTTGCTTTGGGCGGGCCGGAACCGTCTGTATTGCTCAACGCGACCCTGACATACTCTTCCCGGCCGATGGTCGAGGGGATCTGTTGCGCTGTGATCGCCTGGACCCGCCGCAGGTCCATGATGTTTCCGGCGCCGGCCAGGCGGCGCAAAAGGGGGCGGACAAAGAGGTGAAAGACGACAATGGCAGAGCCCACGTGGCCGGGCAGGCCGAAAAGGGCGGTATTGCCGCGGCGGGCAAAGATGGTTGGCTTGCCGGGCCGGATTGAAACGCCGTGGGCCAGCACCTCAGTCTGGTCGAGCTGCTCAAAGACCTTCAGGGTGAAGTCCCTGCGGCCCACGGAACTGCCGCCGGAAAGCAGGACAATATCGGCAGGCAGATCCAGGGCCATGGCGCAGGCCGCGGCCATGGACTCCAGGTTGTCTCCGATTATGCCCAGGGGCACAGGCACGCCGCCGCACTCCTCCACCAGGGCTGCCAGGGTGGAGGAGTTGATATCCCTGATCTTACCCGGTTTGAGGGGTTGGTCCGGTTGCACCAGCTCGTCCCCGGTACTGATGATGGCGACAACAGGGTGCTTGTAGACGTTGACTTTGGTGATGCCGAGTCCGGCAAGAACCCCGATATCCTGGGGCCGCAACCGGTGGCCCCGGCGCAGAACGGTGGCGTCTGCTTCGAAATCCTCACCGGCCCGGATGGTGTTCTCACCCGGGGCCACCGGCCGGTAAACCTCCACGGTGCGGGCGTCCGGCTGGTTGGTAAATTCCACCATGACAACAGCGTCACTGTTCCCCGGCAGCTCTCCGCCGGTCCAGATGGCGGCGGTCTGGCCGGGCTGCAGGACGACATCGCGGCCGCAGGCGCCCATGGCGATCTCTCCGGCTATGGTCAGCAGGGCCGGTTCTGATTCACTGCTGCCAAAGGTGTCCCGGGCCCGGACCGCGAAGCCGTCCATGGTGGAGCGGGAAAAAGGGGGCAGGGCTTCCGGCGCTGCAACATCGACGGCCAGGGTCCTGGCCCGGCAGTCATTGAGCAGGATCTGCTCCGTGGCCAGAGGGGCGAATCCGTCAAACAGACCCAGGAATTCATCGGCGCTGATCAGTTGGAAAAAACCCTTCATGGTTTGTCAGTGGCTGGTCTGGTCAACCACGCCCAGAACCTTGGCGATAATTTTCCGGCGAAGTTCCCCGGGCGGTTCCGGGTCGACCCAGCTGATAAACTGCTCGGTCACCCGCATGAAGTCACCGTTGTCTTTTTTGCATTGGTCGCAGATGGATTCGGCCTGATCCCGGTACATGATGATTTTGGAAGCGGGTTCTCCCGCCTTGTCGACAGCAGCCATCTTGCGGCAGCCGCAGTCAAGCCGGATAATGGCCACACCGACGGCATCGGGGCTGCCTTCGATAATTCCCTCGACCATTGCCCGCTCACCTTTTTCCGGGGACCATTTCTGTTTTTTTGACATACGCAATTTCCGTCTTATTATATTTGCACTGAGATACCTGGATAATCGTAACCACTCGGGATGCCCAACCATCCGTTTTTTCAATCTCAATGGTTGTTAAGCGCTTGTGAGCGCTTACGGATAATCTATTCGTATCGGATAAAGATGGTCAATACTATTTTGGTGTTCCGGGTAAAAAACAGCGACCGGAGGTTTGATGCGTTGCGTCTTTTTTGTCCCGGCTGGCCGGTGCATTATGCCGCCCGGCGGCCCTGGTGAAAGGCTATGGAAAAGAGGCATCTTTTGCTTGACAAACACCAGTCGCTCCGATAAGAGACATAACATTGTCTATTCTTGACGTTGTTGCAGACGGTTGTAACGAATTTTGTCAAACCCTTTTTGTTAATTTTTATTTTAGGAGGTTGGATCCATGTGGGAAGTAGTTGTAGACAAAGATAAGTGTTCCGGCGACGAGGAATGTGTAAACGCCTGCCCCGCTCAGGTTCTTGAGATGGTTGACGGCAAGGCTGATCCTGTAGAGATCGACGAGTGCCTGGGTTGCGAGACCTGCGTCGAGGTATGCCCCGAGGGCGCCATCACTGTTACCGAAGTCTGATTCGTTTCAGATTTACGCTGTAGTACGTGATGATAAGCCCATCCCCACCCGGGGATGGGCTTATCTTGTTTTGAGGCGCCCTTAAGGCTGTTTCCGATATGCGGGATCATGGATTGAACAGGTTGAAGCCGGGGGCCAACAGGGGGGTCCATCTCTTTGCCGCCCCCCTGCTCTGGACCGGTGTCGGGTCCATGCTGATGGTCCGGGGCTGGGGCTGGGTCGGCCCGGGCCGCCATTGGTATGTTCTCCTGGCCCTGGTTTTGGGTACAATCAAGTCCCTGGCCATCCTGGATCGCTCGGCCCGGCGCGGAATAGAGCGTATGGTCCACCTGCGTGACGGCACCTGCCTCGGTGCCGTGTATTCCTGGAAAACATGGCTTCTGGTGGCGCTGATGATTGGCAGCGGTATCCTGCTGCGGACTTTTTATACGCCGGGCGTCGCCATTGGTGTTCTCTATCTGGCCGTGGGCTGGGGACTGCTTTTTTCAAGCCGCCTGGGCTGGCTGCGCTGGTTCAGGTGGATCGGCGGGAAAAGGTAGCCCCGTGTCCGCGTCAATAAACAGGGTGGAGATCAGCAGGGCGGCCCTGCGGCATAACTTCAGGGTGTGCCGGAGCAAGGCGGGGACCGCGCGCATTATGCCCATGGTCAAGGCCGACGGCTACGGGCACGGCATGGTCGAGTGCGCCCGCATTTTTGAGGCGGAGGGCGCGCAAGCCTTTGGCGTGGCCGAACCGTCCGAAGGAGCCGTGCTGCGGCGGGCCGGCATCAGTCGGCCTGTGTTTGTGCTGGTTGGCCTGGTCCCGGAAAACCTGGCCGATGTCCTTGACCATGATCTGACCCCTGTCGTGGCGGATTCCTCTATCCTTGAGGAGCTTTCCCGGGCCGCGGTCAGCCGCGGCCGGGAGGTGGGGGTGCATCTCAAGGTCGACGCCGGTATGGGACGCCAGGGTGTTCTGCCCGGCCAGGCGGGCGGACTGGTTGGCCGGATACAGGAACTGCCGGGTCTGTTCCTGGCGGGAATCATGGCCCACTTCCCCATGGCGGATGAATACGATTCGCCCAACACGCGCCAGGTGTTTGCCCGGTTCCAGGAGCTGACAAGAACCCTGGGTGACGCTGTGCCGCAAGACTGCATCCTGCATATAGCCAACTCCGGCGGCCTTTTTCATTTTAACGAGACCTGCCTGGACATGATCAGGCCTGGTATTTCCCTGTACGGCTGTTATCCGGAAGGAGAGCCGCACCAGGTGGAAACCGGGGCAGAGACCCTGCGGCCGGTAATGCGGTTTCTGACCCGGGTCATTCAGGTCAGGGAATTGCCTGCCGGTTCCGCCCTGGGCTATGGCCGGACCTTTGTTACCAGTCGTCCTTCAACCATTGCCGTGCTCCCGGTGGGGTATGAGGACGGGTACCTGCGCAGGCTCTCCAACCGGGGCGAGGTCCTTGTCCGGGGGCGGCGGGCCCGGATCGTCGGCCGGGTTTCCATGAATCTGACCCTGGTGGACGTGACCGGTTTTGCAGAGCGGGTCCGGCCCGGTGACGAGGTGGTCCTGCTCGGCAGCCAGGGCCGCGAGACGATCAGCGCGGACGAGATAGCCGGCTGGATGGAAACCATCAGTTATGAGGTTTTGTGCCTGTTCGGCAACCTGAACAACAGGTATTATGTGGAAGAATAAGCAGTCGCTGAAGTGCCGCTGTCCGGCGGGTGAATTGACGCGGCAGAACAAAAAAGTCCGACCGGTCAGCGTTGCAACGTGTTGAATTGTCGTTGTGCCCGGCCGGTGAGTACAAGCTTTTTTCGAACTCATCTTATATAACGGAACATGATAGTCTCACAGCTGAAAGAACGGATCAACAGTTGCTTTGAACAGGGCGTTGTCCAGGGACTGTGGTCGGACCGGGCCGCGGGGAAATTCACGGTGGAGGTGCCCAGGCACGAGGGTCAGGGCGATTTTTCCACTAACCTGGCCCTGGTGGTCGGCGGCATGGAAAAACGCAATCCGCGCGAGGTGGCAGAGCAGTTCGCGGCCATGTTCACGGCGGCTGATCCCCTGGTGGACCGGGTCGAGACAGCCGGACCCGGTTTTGTCAATTTTTTCCTCCATGGTCATGTCTGGACAACTGTGATTGCCCCTGTCCTCGACCAGGACACCCGTTTCGGTCTGGCTGATATCGGCCATGGAGAAAAGGTGCTGGTGGAGTTTGTCAGCGCCAACCCGACCGGGCCCCTGAGCATCGGTCACGGTCGCAACGCCATCCTGGGTGATGCAATCGCCCGGCTGCTTGAGGCGGTCGGCTACGCGGTAACCCGGGAATACTACTTTAACGATGCGGGCCGCCAGATGCGGGTGCTTGGCGCGTCCACCAGGGCACGCTATCTGGAACTGCTCGGTCTTGCCGGCGAGTTTCCCGAGGACGGCTACCAGGGCGACTATCTCTATGATATTGCCCGGGCCATTGTTGACGGGGAGGGAGATGCCTTAAAGGATGCCGACGTCATGGTGTTCAAGGAGCGGGCCCAGGCCGCCATCTTCGAGGACATTAACAAGACATTGCAGCGGATCAATGTCGTCTTTGACAACTATTACAACGAGCATACCCTGTACGAGGAGGGTCTGGTCGACCAGGTGGTGGCCGATCTCCGGGACAAGGGGTTTGTGTATGAGAGAGAGGGCGCGACCTGGTTCAAGTCCAGCGAGTTTGGCCTGGAAAAGGACCGGGTCATCATCAAGAGTACGGGGGAGCCCACCTACCGGCTGCCCGATATAGCCTATCACCGGGAGAAGTTCCGGCGCGGATTTGACCGGATGATCAATATTTTCGGGGCCGATCATATTGCCACGGTTCCGGATGTGCTGGCCGGGATCAGGGCGCTGGGGTACGATGATTCAAAGGTGCGGGTGATCCTGCACCAGTTTGTCACCCTGTTGCGCGACGGCAGGCAGGTCAAGATGTCCACCCGCAAGGCGACCTTTATCACGGTGGATGAGTTGCTGGACGAGGTGGGCCGGGACGTGCTGCGCTTCTTTTTCCTGATGCGCAAGGCCGACAGTCAGCTGGAGTTTGATCTGGACCTGGCCCGGCAGGAAAGCCGGGAAAATCCGGTGTACTATGTCCAGTACGCCCACGCCCGCCTCTGTTCCATCGAGCGGCAGGCCAGGGAAAACGGGATT
>JAJRTB010000196.1 GCA_024278495.1 Deltaproteobacteria bacterium | reverse complement strand
CGGAATCGGTCGGCGCCCATCCAGGGCCGGTCTGTTACCGCAAGAACGGTTCCCTGGCCGTTACCGACGCCAACCTTCTGCTCGGTCGCCTGCAACCTGACTTTTTTCCACCCATCTTCGGACCAAACGAGGACCAGCCCCTTGATCTTGACACGGTACGATCAGAATTTGAACGACTGACCGCGACCATCAACCAGGACCTAGCCGACCAGGGCCGCTCACCCATGACTCCGGAGCAGGTGGCGCTTGGGTTCATCGAGGTGGCCAACGAGGTCATGGTCAGGCCCATCCGGGAGATCTCGATCATGCGCGGCTTTAACATCAAGGATCATGTCCTCGCCTGTTTCGGCGGAGCCGGGGGCCAGCACGGAGTCGCCATCGCCCGCAAACTCGGGATCAGAACCGTCTTCATCCACCGGGAATCCGGTATTCTCTCGGCCATCGGCATCGCCGCGGCCGACGTGGTCATTGACAGGCAGGAACCGGCCGCGGCCGCGGCCCTGTCCAGGTGCAGAACCGAGGTGCTTGCCCGGCTGGAGCAACTCGCAAAAACAGCCGTGGCCGAGCTGCGCGCCAAGGGCCATCCAGCGGCACGCATCAATGTGAAAAAATACCTGAATCTCCGCTACGACGGCACTGACACCGCCTTCATGATTGCCCGGCCCGCTGATGACAATTTCATCGGCGCCTTCAAGGCTGAGCACTTGCGTGAATTTGGCTTTGACCTCCAGGGCCGGGCCGTGCTGGTCGACGACATCCGCGTCAGGGCCACGGCGACCCGGGGGTGCCCGGACACAATTCGCCGGATCCCTGACCGGCCGGGCCGGGCCGTGGCGACAAAGCGCTGCTGTTTTGACCGGGGCGCGCGTGCGACGCCTGTCTACATCCTTGAGGACCTGGCCCGGAAACAGAGCATCCCGGGCCCTGCCCTGATCATTGCCGCGTTTTCCACCATTGTCGTGGAACCCGGCTCCCGGGCCGAAGTGACAGACAGCGGCGACCTGGTCGTTCACCTTGAGGAAACAGCCCCGAGCCGCGTCACCCCTGAGGCGGACCCCATCAACCTGGCCGTCTTCAGTAACCGGTTCATGTCCATTGCCGAACAGATGGGCCGTGTCCTCCAGAAAACCGCGCTGTCCACCAATATCAAGGAACGGCTCGACTTCTCCTGTGCCGTTTTTGACGCGGACGGCGGACTGGTGGCCAATGCACCGCACGTGCCGGTCCATCTGGGCGCCATGGGCGAGGCCGTGCGCGAACAGATCCGCCTGGTTCCGCGCCTTGAACCCGGCGACGTGCTGCTTGCAAACCACCCGGCCGCGGGCGGCTCACACCTGCCCGATATCACGGTTATCACTCCGGTCTGGAACAGGGATCAGATCTGTTTTTTTGTCGCCTGTCGGGGGCACCACAGTGATGTCGGCGGTATATCGCCAGGTTCCATGCCGCCCTTTTCCACCTCGCTTGACCAGGAGGGCGTCCATTTCCGCTCCTTTAAAATCGTTGCCCGGGGGACATTCAGGGAGACACGGCTGCGCTCCCTGCTGACGACTGATTCCCGGTACCCGGTTCGTGATGTGGAGGCGGTTATTGGTGATCTCAAGGCCCAGATTGCCGCCAATCACCAGGGTATTGCTCTTTTGCGCGAACTCATCGCGGAAACTTCGGAACAGGTCACGCTGGCCTATATGCGCCATATCCAGGCCAACGCCGAGCAGGCAGTACGGACCATGCTGCGAACCATAGCCCGGAATATTGCCGGGGACAGGCAGGCAGAGCTGACCGCTGTTGATCACCTGGATGATGACAGCCCCATACGGTTGAAAATCACCATTGACCCGGACACCGGTGACGCCGTTTTTGACTTCAGCGGGACAGGCCCCGAGCTTTCCGGGAATCTGAACGCCCCCCCGGCCGTGACCAGCTCAGCCGTTCTGTACTGCCTGCGCTGCCTGATCGGCCGCGAAATCCCCTTAAACCAGGGCTGCCTGAATCCGATCACCATCATTCTGCCCAGGGGCAGCCTGCTCAACCCTTCGTCCCGTGCCGCCGTGGTCGGGGGCAACGTCCTGACCTCGCAGCGGGTGGTTGACGTTGTTTTCAAGGCCTTTGCGGCGGTTGCCGCATCCCAGGGCTGCATGAACAACCTTACTTTCGGCAACCAGGAATTCGGCTACTACGAAACCATTGGCGGCGGCTCCGGCGCCGGACCGTCCTGGCACGGCTGCTCCGGGGTCCACACCCACATGACCAACACCCGCATAACCGACCCGGAAATCCTGGAACAACGCTACCCGGTCCTGCTGAGGGAATTCTCCATCCGCCGGGGATCCGGCGGCAAGGGGCGATACAACGGCGGTGACGGCCTGATTCGCGACATTGAATTCCTGGCGCCCCTGAACGTAACTATCCTGTCGGAACGCCGGGCCCGCGGCCCTTACGGAATGGCGGGCGGCCAAGACGGCAAGCCCGGGAAGAACATCCATGTCATGACCGATGGCCGGGAAAGGAACCTCGGTGGCAAGGCGGAAATAAGCGCCCGCCCCGGAGAACGAATACGAATTTGTACCCCTGGCGCCGGCGCCTGGGGCAAAGGGATCAAGCCCTGATCCCTTTTTACCTGGAGGGAAATATGCAGCGCATTGAAAAGATAGCGGCGGCCTGTGGTGGTGCCGAGGACAGGAAACTGCTGGAAGCCGCGGCGCGGGCCGCCCTGACCGGTGGAACGGTGGTGCGGAATTTTTATGACCAACCCCACGACATCCGGCTGAAAGGGGCTATTGACCTGGTGACCGAGGCGGACCCGGCGGCCGAGGCAGCCATCATTGCCTCGCTCAGCGAAGATACACCGGGCATCGCCCTGATGGCCGAAGAATCTTTTCAGGGCGAGGACCCGCCCGCGGAACGCACCTGGGTCATTGATCCCCTGGACGGGACCACCAACTTTGCCCACGGCGTCCCCATATTCGCGGTATCCATTGCGCTGCTGGTTGCGGACAGGGCCAGGGTCGGAGTTACCTACTGCCCCATGCAGGACGAACTGTTCTGCGCTGTGGCCGGCTGCGGCGCCTGGTTAAACGGTTCGCCCATCCGGGTGACGGACACGGATTTCCTGGTTCAGGCCCTGGTGGCCACCGGCTTTCCCTACGACATCCATCAGCACCTGGAGCAGATCATGGCCCAGATGAACAATGTTCTGCCCAAGGTCCGCGATATCCGGCGTCTGGGAGCTGCCGCGGTTGATCTGGCGTACGTGGCCTGCGGCCGGCTGGACGGATTCTGGGAACTCGATCTCAAGCCCTGGGACACGGCCGCGGGCTGGCTCCTGGTGGAAGAAGCAGGCGGCCGGGTCACCGATTTCAACGGCAGGGCGTACAGCCCGTTTACAAAAGAGATCCTGGCTACCAACTCCCGGCTCCACGACCTGTTGCGCAGGGAGCTCTGATGAAGCAGGCGCCTGCCGCGACCAGGGCCGATCCTCCCCTGTGGGCGATGCACCTGCTGATGCTGGTGGCCGCCACTCTGGTCTCGACCTCGTTCACGGTTGGCAAGGCCATTGCCACAGGCCTTGACCCGGTCATCCTGACCCTGGTCCGTTTTGGGATCGCCACCCTGCTCTTTGTACCCTGCGCGGTCCGGAAGACCGGTCCGGGCAGACGCCCGGCCCTCCGCGATCTCGGGCGCTACAGCATGATCAGCGGGGTGCTGGTCCTCTTCTTCTGGTTCATGTTCGAGGCGCTTCGCACCACCACGGCCCTGAACACCAGCGTCATTTTTACCCTGGTGCCAGGCATCTCAGGCATGTACAGCGCGATCATCCTGCATGAGCGACTCGGCCGCTACCGGCTGACCGCGCTCGGACTGGCCATGACCGGGGCGCTCTGGGTTATCTTCCGCGGAGACCTGCACAGGCTGATTTCCCTGGAGATGGGACAGGGGGATCTGATCTTTTTCGCGGGCTGTCTGTTCATGGCGGCCTATACACCGCTGGTCCGGTTGCTGCACCGTGGCGAGTCCATGGTGACCATGACCTTCTGGGTCCTGGCCACCGGCTGCGGCTGGCTGCTGCTGATCGGCCTGCCGCGGCTCCCCGGTATCGAGTGGCAGAGCGTGACCACGCGGACCTGGGCAGGTATCGCTTACCTGGCCGTATTCTGCACCATCGTCACCTTCTTCCTCACCCATTACGTAACCATGCGATTGGGGCCGACCCGGGTCATGGCCTACAGCTACCTGTACCCGCCCCTGGTCCTGGGTATTGACTGGCTGCTGGGTAACCCACTGCCCGGCCTGTGGACAGGCATGGGTGTTCCGGTCATCGTGGGGGCCATGATCATTGTCCAGCGCGGCGCAAGTGCCAGAAGTCAACAACCTGAATCCGTGACGAAAATTCGCGGCTTTGACAACTAACGTATTGAAAAAGTAAATATTTGTTCTCTCATTCAATCAGACGAGTTCTCACTCGACATCGCCCGTCAGAGCGCCCACGGATCCAGGAAAAAAATAATTACCCCTGAACGCCGGGCAACTCTTCATCGGGCCGTTCTCATATTTTCTTCAAACCTTCAGCGATCTCCTCCTGCAGGGTGTGAATCGTACCCAGCGGATCGCTTGAGGTACTTATGG
>JAJRTB010000195.1 GCA_024278495.1 Deltaproteobacteria bacterium | reverse complement strand
GTTGCCAACCTGGAGTTTGTCCAGTTCCATCCTACCTGTTTTTTTAACCCTTTGGCCAAAAACTTTCTCATTTCAGAGGCCGTTCGGGGCGAGGGCGGGGTCCTGGTTGACAGGCGGGGCACTCCCTTTATGGAAAAATATGACAAGCGGGGTGACCTGGCGACCCGTGATGCCGTGGCACGGAGTATTGATGCCGAAATGAAGGAGAGCGGGGATGACTGCGTTTTTCTTGACATTACGCACAGACCTGCAACGTTTCTCAAGCAACGTTTTCCGACGATCTATCAGACCTGTCTGCGCTACGGTGTAGACATAACCACTGAACCTATTCCGGTTGTGCCCGCGGCACATTACATGTGCGGCGGAATCGATGTTGATACCTGGGGCAGGAGCTCAATCAAAGGGTTGATGGCGCTGGGTGAGACCGCCTGTACCGGCTTGCACGGCGCCAACAGGCTGGCCTCCAACTCTTTGCTCGAAGCGGTGGTCTTCGCACACCGGGCCGGAATCTGGTTGCGAGAGAACCAGATTCAGTGGCGGAGCTGGCAACCAGTGGCTGTTGATGACTGGCGGGTGGGCAAGGCCAGGTCAATAGAGGAGAATGTTTTGATCAGCCACAACTGGGATCAGATCAGGCGGCTGATGTGGAATTATGTCGGTATCGTCCGGCGGGAAAAAAGGTTACATCTTATTGAGCGACGACTTGGTCCGGTTCTCGAGGAAATCCGCAAACATTTTTATGATTATCTCTTAACCCCCGACCTGATAGAGTTGCGCAATATCGCAGTCATAGCCGAGTTGATTATTCGTTGTGCCTCTCTACGCAAGGAATCCAGGGGACTGCATTACATGGTGGATTATCCCGCCCATAATGATCTGGAGTTCAAACGGGACACGCTGCTTACCCGTAACTCGTCACAGAGTTTGTAACTCTGCGATTGTACCTGCCCCTGATCACTTACACATACCCGCCGTGACGAGTGAAAAAAGCAGGGGGGCGCCTGCAGGGCGCCACCAGCTGAACCGTGCTGTCACCATGTTACAGGAGTTTTGTCGTATTCGCGCTTTTTTGCGCGAATACGACAAATCAACGCTGTGAACTTTTGATGCCTTCTGTAGTCCTGAATTCAGGATGGATTCCGGGGAAGCTGTAAGGGGGCCGTGGTCCCCTTTCTGTTTGCTGAACCGGGTTTTAATTTCCGAACAGTCCGTTGAGCATTTCCATTCCCTGACGCATTGCTTCGTTCATGGGATCCGTCTGCTGCTCCCTGTCCGGCTCCGGTTCGGTCTCAACAGGGGTGGGGGGAGGCACAGGCTCTGGTGTGGCGACACCGGTGCCTGCTGAGTTTTTTGCCTGGGTGCGCAGTTTTCGGGCACCGTCGGGTTCCTTCAAGGTATTCATGGACGAGACAACCATCTGTTGTGCCAGGCTATCTGCCGCGACATCGTGAACCGGGGTAATATCAGGGGGCAGGGTAAATACATCCGCAGGAGGAGAATCATTGGTCAGGGAAACGGCAACAATTTTCCCCTGCAGGCCCATAATGTTAAACTCTGATTGCAGGGGTATGTCTGTCTGGTGGATTACATAGGCGGACATACCCATGATGGTTGTTTTATCACAGGGGTAGCCAAGGATTTCCGTGGCGTTCTGCTCAATTTGACCATTCAGGTCACGAACTAAAGAGAGGCCGAGTTCCTCGGCATTCTTACGGACGTTTTTCTTTTCCGACCTGGAAAGCTTGGCATATTCCTCCTGATAATATTTCAGGGGATTGGTCCTCCTGGTTCCGGTTTTTTTTTCAAGATCAAATGTATAGATCCAATCAGGGTCAGTGATTTCAAGGGTGCGATTACGCATCTTCATCCCGAGCAGGGAGGTGGTGCCGTCATGCTCTTTGGCACGGTGGGCACCATAGTCTTTCACATACAGGGTTTCTGTGCCGGTTTCCATGCCTGTGATTTCATATTTGATAATAGCAGTTTTAAACGGAAGCTTCCGGTCCCACGGTGAATCATCGGACCCGTAGGCAGAAGCGGAAACGAGGGAAAGGACAAGAATGGTGATCAGGACAAAAGGGTAAGCGGTGATTTTCATAACGTACTCCTGTGCTGAAGGTTACAACCTGGATCCGTGAGCGTTCACCCGGGGTACAGATGAAAGTGATCGGGCCATGGGGCTATAGTAACCTATGCCCCGTGGTTTGATCGCTTTCAGATGGGCCGCGGGTGGGCGCTCTGACGGGCGATGTCGAGTGAGAACTCGTCTGATTGAATGAGAGAATAAATATTTCACTTTTTCAATACGTTAGTTGTCAAAGCCGCGAATTTTCGTCACGGATTCAGGTACAAGGTAGCCGTCCATACATGGTCTTTCTGCCCATACCTGTGTCACGCTTAAAAAATAATGGGCTAAATATCAGATAGGTGCTCGAAATCATTTTCCGCTTTCCCCGGAGTCCCCCGATGGAAGCCTACCTGATCTCATGTAAAAGTCCTCAATTCCGGACAGGCACTACAAAGAAAAGGAGGATAAGGTTTTCAGGCCTTGATGCACAAAAAAACCATGTAAACGATGGATATGTATCAGAAAAGACTGCCGTTGACAAGAGGGTAGGGAGAACGACAGGTATGAGCCCGGTTCAGGGAGCCGAGCGGGAAGGGTGATAGTCTTGCAGAACCTCGGGTGCTTATTAAAAAAACTATATAAATTCAAAACGTTGCGTGTGTGATCGAAAATACACATGTATGGAGCGACTCCGGTAAAGCGGCTGACAGACTGGATCTGGACGCCTGGTCAAACATCAATAATTTCGGAAAAAAGAACCGCTGCAGACCTGACTTTATCTCCATTACCAATGGTGGTCCGAAAGGGATCCCGGGTAAAGCTGTCAAAGAAAGGGGCAAATTCCCGAAGGTCGTCAGCTGTTGCAGCCAGGGCGTCTGCAATACGTTTTGTTTTAAATTCAACCGTTATCCCGGACAGATAGTCGTTGCGCGCCTGAGCACCGGTTATCTGAGGGGGCTGGTGGGGAACCAGGGTTCCGTAGGTGCCGATAATGAGCTGATCCATGACCTGAGCGGACAGTGAAAGGGAGCTGATTTGGGACTGGAGCCCTTCATAGGCCTGGTAGGTTTTACGGATGTGCGGATCACGGTAACTGACAAGGCCTATGTTGCCGGTAATGTGGTTGAACTGGACAAAACAGCCATAGGCCCCGCCCATCTGCCGGACCGTGTTCCAGAGGTAGTCCCTGGATATCCAGGTCTTCAGAACTTCGAATCGGCCGTTATACCTGTCGGGCGAGTCAAAGAGGGGTGCCCCCTGGACATTGTAGACCACCTCGGCCGATGTGGCCAGTCCCTGGTGGCGGGCAAATGTCTGAAAAACAGGCTGAACCGGGTAAACCTCGCGATCATCGAGACAGTTGATCAGTGAAGGAGCGCGCTCCTGAAAAACCCGGAGGTCGGCGGCCTCTCCGGTCATGGACAGGGTAAGCCCCTGTCGGCGCAGCAGCAGAGAGCGGAGTTCGTTAAGGGCAGCAAACAGCTCTTCTTCATGAGCGTCATAGGCTGTGGCGAGCTTTTTCAACTGCATGTAGGAGGTCAGGCCGCTGACGTACTCATTATACCGGCCCGAGTCACTGAGATGGGCAAAAACACGGGAGGTGGCCAGGGAGTAGCCTTCACTCTGGATTGAGTGTTCTATCCAGGCGAATTCGCGCAGTACAATTTCTCTGATCCGATTGCGGTCATTGAAGGTTACCCCGGCAAAAACCTGTTCGACAAGGCGCAGGGCCCGGTCAAGGTAGGAGCTCAGGCACTTGAGGTGAAACCAGAGAATAGGGCGACAGGGCAGGGTGAGATCCTGCTGATGCATGTAGGTGTTGAAAGAGTGCGTGAAGCCGCCGGTGTACATGCCCAGTTCGCGGGCGAAGTGCATGTAGTCCATGGACTTGGTACCGATTTCCGTGACAATGGTACCGAAAATATCGAGCCAGGGCAGCAGGTGCACCGGCAGCACCGAGCAGTCAAAGCCGAAATCGACATACGAGATGGCGTTGGTGGGCAGCTCATTGACAAGAAAAAGGGTTGAGCCGATCGACTCTGGGGAAACTGCATGGAACTGTGGGGTGGCAACAAGGTCTGAGGTCGACAGGCGCGGCAGAAGTCGCAGTGTCGCTTCGTCATTCGGACGTTCCTGCAGCTCCATCAGTTCCTGGGTACGATTGATCAGGGCCTCCAGTCCCTGTTCGTCCAGGCCCTGCTCGTACTCGTTGAGGCGCAGCTCTTCCTCCCGGCGTGACTGCTCCATTTTCGCGGGGTCTGGCCGCAGGATAACCTCGGCCGTGCGCGGGTTGTCGAGCAGCCGGTCCCGGATAAGTTCCTCAAAGTAGTTGTCGTCAAGGGCTCTGGTCCGGATTTCCCTGAACAGATCGTTGATGCGCAGCGCCGCAAAGGGGTCCAGACCGTGTTTTAAAGCGGGCAGAACCTTGCCGATCAAATCCAGGCCGCGCTGGGCCTTGGTCATGTCTTCACGGACCGAAAATTCATACTTGTTGAGCTCGGAGAGGGTCAGATCACGGTCCAGGCCTGCGTTGGCCATTTCTGTCAGAGTCCGGGCATAGACCTGGCGGAACTGTTCCAGGAGATGGGGCTCACTCCCGATCAGGTAGGTCATCATGATGGAGGTATGACAGGAGTTGGCCAGCAGAAGTCCGCCGAAATCCCTGCAAAGCCCGGCCTCAAGAATCGCTTTTTTCAGAGGCGAGGCCTCGGAATTGTACAGGATCTGGGCAATGATCTGGAGGGCCGTGTTTTCCCGGCGCTCCCGCACGGTTCCCACGGCTGATCCAACCGAAAGAAAGGTCTTGCCGGTCAGGTCTGTGCCGTTCTGAACGCCGTAGGAGGTATCGATCAGGACTGGCTGGCTGATCAGGGTGCCCTGTTGGATCTGTTCCCTGGTAACGGGCCCGGTAAAGGATTTCAGAAAACGGTCCTGGAGAAAGGAGAGCTCATCCTCAAGGTTCGCGTCACCATAAAACAGAAAGGCGGCATTGGATGGGTGGTAGAAACGACGGTGAAAGTCAACAAACTGTTCATAGGTCAGGTCAGGGATCACCCTGGGGTCTCCGCCTGACTCGTGGGCATAGGTCGAGCCCGGTAGCAACCCTTTGAATGTATTGTGAAAAATAGCACGGATTGGGTCGGAAAAGGCGCCCTTCATCTCATTGAAGACCACCCCCTGGAATTCAAGGGGGTGGTTCCGGGATTCCTTGTGATAATGCCATCCTTCCTGCTCAAATGTTGAGGGGAGCAGCAGGGGGTTGAATACGACGTCACAGTAGACGTCCATGATGTTGAAATATTCCCTAAGGTTGCGGGTGGCAAAGGGATACATGGTCATGTCGGAGCCGGTCATGGCGTTGAGAAAGGTCATGAGGCCACCCTTGTGTATTTCTCCGAATACATCCTTGACCGGATATTTTTTTGAACCCATCAGGACAGCGTGTTCAAGAATATGGGGCACTCCGGTGGAGTCCTCGGGCAGGGTCTGAAAGGATACGCAAAAGGTCTTGTTGGGGTCGCTGTTTTTTATGGCAAAGGCAGGGGTACCGAGGAGCGTATGGATGAAGAGCAGGGCGGTTGAGTCAATTTCCTCAATGTACTCCTTCCGCTTCAGAATAAAACCGCTGCAGGTTGAACCAACAGATACGTTTAACATTTACTTACACCTGAAAATCAATATGTTAGAAGTGTCCGGGCCTGTTTCCCCGGACAGGGGCCGGAAAGGCCGGGCCATATCGATAAAGGGCGATGTATGGTGCGGTCCGGGAACCCCTTCAGAACGAAGCAACAGGGAGCAGGCATGGAGTTGTATACTGGGCATACCCTAATGATTTATCAACGGGTTGGAAAGGAGTTTCTTGGTTATGGGACAGCGACACCGTCAAAATTGCTTATGGGAATCCAGCAGCAGGGTGACTGGTCCCTGGTTGACCAGGCTGACATCCATCATGGCCTGAAACTCACCGGTTTCCACCTGGATATCGCTGTCGCGCACCAACTCGACCAGGTTTTCGTATAATGCGCGCGCCTGGTCCGCAGCGGCAGCGGATGACCAGGAGGGTCGGCGGCCCTTGCGGCAGTCACCCAGCAGGGTAAACTGCGACACCAGGAGCAGGGCGCCACCGGTTTGGGCAAGGGACAGGTTCATCAACCCGTCCTGGTCTTCGAATATTCTGAGATTGATCAGTTTGTCGGCCATCCACCGGACATCCCGGGTTGCGTCGTCCCGGTGCGCTCCCAAAAGGACCAGGAGGCCGGGGCCAATGGATCCGACAACCCGGGAGCCAACCGTGACCTCGGCCCGGGCGACACGTTGAACAACTGCTCGCATCAGTATTCTCCATGAAGATTTCCAGAATCCGGCCGGGCGGTACCGGTGATGGGAGTCGCGGCGGCGGAACCAGGACGTAACCAGTCACAGGGTACAATGATAAAGTGATACAACCGTGACCTTGTAACCGTTTACCCTGGACGGGTTATCCGGGAGCGGGAGGGCTTCAGACCGCCTGCCAGAAACCGGACAATGGCCGTGCCGGCCAGGGCAGCGGTTTCTGCCCGCAGAATTTGGGGCCCCAAGGATACCGTGCTGAATCCGGCATGCCTGTAACCGTTCACCTCGTCTTTATGCAACCCGCCTTCTGGGCCAAACACCAGGCAGATGGATCCGGAAGGTTGCAGCAGGTCCGCGGTCATGGAAGCGTCCGGCTCCTCTTCCCAGAAAAGTATCCGGGAGGCAAATGGCGAGCAGTCCTGGTCTTCGGGCCTGACCGGCTCAAGAATGGTCATGGGCACTGCCCGTCGGCATTGTTTGCACGCCTCCAGCATGATCCGGCGCCAGCGGTCCTGCTGCCTGGGGGAAACCCGCTGAATATCACTGTAGCGGCAGAGCAGCGGCTGGAGGGAGTGAACGCCGAGCTCCGTGGCCTTCTGGACCAGGAAATCCATTTTTTTCCCTTTGAGGATTCCCTGGGTCAGGGTCAGAGGACGGGTTGAATGATCAGCCGGTTTGTGGCAGGAACGGATTCGAACCGTCACCTCCCGCCGGGAGACCGTCTCCAGCCTGCCCTGGTAGAGGATACCGGTTCCGTCAAACAGTTCCACCTCGGTTTCCGGCGCCAGGCGCAGAACCGAATAAATATGGCGGGACTCGCTGCCGGAGAGAGTTGCCAGGGTGTCGGCAACAGAGCCTGGTTCGACAAAAAAAAGGCGCATATACTCCCGGGATATTCCGGGAACAGTGAGGAAAATCAAGGGAAGGGCATACCTTGTCTCCTGGACTGTCCACTGTCTCCCGTTGTTTCAAAAAAATCGCAGCGAGAAGCCGGAAAGGGGTGTGGATACGCGGCAGGCGCTGAAAATACGGCTCAGATTTCCGTCACCGTGCAGGCGCCGGTTGGACAGACCTCCACGCAGGTTTCACAGCCTATGCACTCGTCCATGTTGACCGGCTCGGCCTTACCATCCACCAGTTCATACACATCAGCGGGACAGGCGTTAATACATTCTTCGTTGCCGTTACATTTGTCCTTGTCGACCTCAACATTCCACATGACACTACCTCCCTGGATTGATTGACAACCTTACTGTTCTGGTTTTTGGCGAAGGAAAATTGAACAACAGGTCCTGGCCAAGTCACTCAAGATAATAATACGACCCTCACCGCCCCTTTGCAATGTTTTCATGCAGGGACCAGGGAACAGCACCTGGTGTCGGAAACCTGAATCCGTGATCGTTCACCCGTGGTGCAGATGAACGTGATCGGACCATGGGGCTCTGGTGACCTGTGCCCCATGGTCTGATGTAACTCGTCACAGGGTTTGTAACTCTGCGATTGTACCTACCCATAATTTGTAAAGTGGTCAGGGGTGCCGAGGCGGGCGCTCTGACGGGCGGATCCGGGTGAGAATCCGTCTGGTTGAATGGGTGAACAAATATTTCACTTTTTCAGCACGTCAGTTGCCAAAGACACAAATTTTCGTCACGGATTCAGGGGAAAGAAAAAAAGCCGGGGGCCTGGTCAGGTCCCCGGCTTGGGTTGTTCTTGTTACGCGCGGACCGCGCGTTTATTTGGAGCCGCCTCAGCCGCTTCCGGCTGCTTCTTTTTCCACTTTTTTCTCTACTTCTTCAGCGCTCACGGCGCTGTCTTTTGTTCCGCCTCAGCCGCTTCCGGCTGCCTCCTTTTCTACTTGACCCTGTACCTCTTCGGCCTTTTCCTCAGCAGCGCTCACGGCGCTGTCCTTTGTTCCGCCTCAGCCGCTTCCGGCTGCTTCCTTGACGACCTTCTCAGCGCTACCTGCGCCGGAATTTGCTCCTCAACCGCTACTGCCGGACGCGTGCGCGCCGGGCAGGCCGATGGTGCCGGAACCGACCAGAGCGGCGACGCCCAGTCCGGCAAGAAGTTTTTTCAGGTCTTTACAATCCATAAGGTACCTCCTTCTTGGTAAAATGGAGTTTTTAAAGGTTGATGGCGTCGCAAAGAGTCGCCGACAGGTGCATCGTTGCAAATACGCCCTGCATTCGACGATTAGTGCCTGGCCAGCTTCGTAACAGGCTTTTGATGAAGCCGATAAGGGGTGTAGTAGTATTTATTATTCTTATTTTATGGGGAATCCGGGTGGGAAGTCAAGGGAAAAACGTGTTTTCCGTGGACATCTCCGCGCTGATACGTCCGGATAGTGTAGGGGAGGGAAGCCTGGACCCGCTCCGCGTTGATGAGTTGAAAATTCAGGTCGGAAAAGTCAGGAAAATACGCGTCGCCGGAAAAAGAGTGGTGAAGGACGGTGAGGATCAGCAGGTCGGCGTGATCTATTCCCTGATGATACAGCTGTTCACCACCGATATTGAACAGTTGCGGCGCATCCTCGCAAAGGGCATAGGCTTGAGGCAGCGAGTGGACAACCTCGCAGCCAGGGGCCTGGTAGGCAGGGTTGCGACTCACCACGATATTGCGACGACCTGGCAGGGGGCGGCCGATGGATTCATGGGTTTTGCGGCCCATGACCAGGGGATGGCCCCAGGTTATCTCCCTGAACCGTTTCTGTTCTCCCTCAACCTTCCAGGGAATCGAATTGTTACGGCCTATAACCCTGTTTTGCGCCATGGCCGCGATGAGGATGATTTTCATGGCAGGTGACGGCCTTCCCCTTACTCAGTGGCGTTTTCCGGGCCCCGTGACGGCACGTATCTGATCACGGGGGTAATACCCCTGCGTTTTCATTACCTCGGAATTGTGACGCATTCGTACAAAGCCATTAACACCGGCCGAGCACAACGATAATTCAAGACGTTACGACGGCGCTGCCTCGTTCAGGGCCTCAGGCAGACCATAGGCCGAGCGCACCTTGTTCTCGATATCACGGGCCATGTCCGGGTGTTCCTTGAGGTAGGCCTTGGCGTTTTCCCGGCCCTGACCGATACGCTCATCCTGGTAGGCATACCAGGCGCCGCTCTTGTCAATAATTTCCAGCTCAACCCCGAGATCCAGCAGGTCTCCGGCCTTGGAAATTCCCTCGCCAAAGACGATGTCAAACTCGGCCGTTTTAAACGGGGGCGCCACCTTGTTCTTGACAACCTTGACCCGGGTCCGGTTGCCGATGGCCTCCTGGCCGTCCTTGATCTGGCTGGTCCGCCGGATATCAAGCCGGATGGAGCTGTAGAACTTGAGGGCGTTGCCGCCGGTGGTGGTCTCGGGGTTGCCGAACATGACACCGATCTTCATTCTGATCTGGTTGATAAAGATCAGGACCGTGCTGGTCCGGTTGAGAACGCTGGTGAACTTGCGCATGGCCTGGGACATGAGACGGGCCTGGAGCCCGACATGGTGATCGCCCACGTTGCCGTCGATCTCGGCTCTCGGCACCAGGGCCGCAACCGAGTCGATAACAATGATGTCGACGCCTCCGCTGCGCATCAGGATCTCGGCTATCTCCAGGGCCTGTTCTCCGAAATCGGGCTGGGAGATGAGCAGGTTATCCGTGTCCACGCCGAGTCGTTCCGCATAAGAGGTGTCCAGGGCATGTTCCGCGTCGATAAAGGCGGCCGTACCGCCGAGACGCTGTGCCTCGGCAATGGCGTGCAGGGCCAGAGTCGTCTTGCCGGAGGACTCCGGACCGTAGATTTCCGTGACCCGGCCCCGCGGCAGCCCACCGACTCCCAGGGCAATATCGATGCTGAGGGCGCCGGTGGGAATGACAGGCACGTTTTCCCGTTCATCCGACCCAAGCCGCATGATTGATCCCTTGCCGAATTGGCGCTGGATCTGAGTAATGGCATTCTCAACGCTCTTGACCCTTCCTGCCGCGTTGTTTTCAGTTGCTCGTGCCATTTTCGTCTCCTTTGTTTTTTCCTGAAAGAGCAGTGCCGCAAGTCGTCACAGGCACCACGTCTTCACACGGTCACGTCTTCCCGCATAGAGGGATTATAGCGGGCAGACGTGCCTGTGTAAATCCGGAGCACCTGTGCCGGCTTACAATTTTTGGGTAAAGAAAAACGCATAGTTACATAACCTGTGACTCAATACGCAGTGCCCCATCAGGGAATGGTTTTTGGGGGTGTCCCGGTATTGGTTTCCTTCCCGGCCAGGTTGCCCGTTACCCGGTTACACCGGTAAAAATGGGCCTTACACTTCATCCAGCAGAACCCGCCGTACCAGGTCCAGGGCGGTCATGGCCGTAATTTCCTGTATTTCCCGGCGACTGCCGGAAAAGTTGTGCAGAGAGCTGGTTATCGTGCCTCCTGCACATACCCCGATATACACGGTTCCGACAGGTTTTTCTTCAGAGCCGCCGGCCGGCCCGGCGATACCGGTGACCGCGACACTGATTTCCGAACCGGTACGCTGCCAGACACCCTCGGCCATGGCCACGGCAACAGGCTCGCTGACCGCGCCGTGCTTTTCCAGCAGGGCCGGAGCCACCCCCAGGAGCTGCTCCTTGAGCCTGTTGCTGTAGGCGACCACTCCCCCTGTAAACCAGGCGGAGCTGCCCGCCACCTCTGTCACCTTGGCGGCTATCAGGCCTCCGGTACACGATTCGGCCACGCTCAGCGCCCAGCTCCGCTCCTGCAGCAACCGGCCCGTCACCGCGGCCATGGAGTCGTGGTCGTAGCCGTATAACCTGTCTCCCAGGATTGCGGAGATCCGGCTGTCGGCCAGGTTGAACAGCTCCTGGGACTCTTCGCGGCTGTGGCCGGTGACGGTCAGGCTGACATGGACCTCGCTGTCAACCGGATAGTACCCTATCTTGAGATTCCCGGCCTCTTCAATGGGCACCAGCATCCGGTTAATTAAGTTTTCGGTCAGGCCAAAGGTACGGTAAATCCGCCGGCAGATGTGGTTGCGGTCATCGGAAGTCCAACCGGCCAGAAAAGGAAGCACGTGCTCGGAAAAGAGCTGTTTCATCTGGGTCGGCACACCCGGCAGGAAAAAGATGGGGGTTGAATCGTAGACCAGAAGGTATCCGGCCATGCGTGACTGTGCGTTCAGTACCTCGGCGCCCTGGGGCAGCCAGGCCAGTTTTTCCAGGGAGACCTGGTCGTTGGCAGCGCCCTGGTGACAGGGTTCAATTTTTTCCAGTATCTCCCGGTACAGGGTCGGCGGCCGATTCAGGGCGGCAGCCACTGCCTCGTTGGTCAGGTCGTCACTGGTGGGACCGAGGCCGCCGGTGACAATGACAAAATCCACCCGCCTGATGGCGCGTTTCAGGGCTTCGCCGATCAGTTCGGGGGTGTCGCCAAGGGTGTGCATGGCAAAAATTTCGTGGCCGGCGGCAAAGAGGCGGCTGGCCGCGTAGCTGCTGGTGGTGTTGGCTATACGGCCGGACGTCAGCTCGTCGCCAATGGCAATTATCTCTCCGATCATTTCCGGGTAGAACACAAAGATGGGTTCATGGTTTCAAACCAGTCACTCTACCTTTTTCCTGCCTGTATTACAAGTTAGGACGGATCAACAATGCCAAAAAGACCAGCGTCCTGTTCTTCGGTGAGGCGCACCGTCACAATTGTGCCGGCGAGGTGTTCTTCGCCCTCGAAACGGACCTGGATATAGTTTTCCGTAAAACCCTGCATCAGGCCGCTGTCCGGGTCGCGTCGTTCAACCAGGACCTGCTGCAGGGTACCGATATGGCGCCGGTAAAACCCGGCTTTCAGGTCCCGGCCCAGGTTGCGGAGCCGTTCGACCCGCTCCTGTTTGGCAGCCTTTTCGACCTGGTCTGTCAGAGTGGCCGCAAGCGTTCCGGGCCGCTTTGAATAGGGGAAGACATGCAGGTAGGTCAGGGGCAGGTCCGCCAGCAGGGTGAAGGTGTTTGCAAAGGCCGCCTCGGTCTCGCCGGGGAAGCCGCAGAGAACGTCACAGCCCACGGCGGTCGAGGGGTGGACGGCATGGATACGCTCTACGACCCGGCGGAAATCAGCGGCGCGGTAGCGGCGGTTCATCCTGGCCAGGACAGCATCGTCTCCGCTCTGCAGGGGAATATGGAGATGCGGCATAAAGTTGGCCTGGTCGGACAGCAGGGAGAGAAGCCGATCATCCACCTCGGTCGGCTCAACCGAGCTGAGGCGAAAGCGGATGTGGGGAAAACAGCGGCACAGCTCGGTGATCAGGGAGACCATGGTCATGTTTTCTTCCCGGTCCAGGCCGTACTTGCCCACGTTGATGCCGGTGATAACAAGTTCCCGGTATCCCTCCCCGGCAAAGATTTCGGCCTGTTTGAGGACCTCGTCCGGCGGCACGCTCCGGCTCCGTCCCCTGGTATAGGGTACGATGCAGTAGGAGCAGAAGTTGTTGCAGCCGTCCTGGATCCGCAGGTAGGCCCTGGTACTGCCCTCAAAGCGCCGGACCGGCAGGGAGGAGACGTCCTCTTTCAGGCCGATGTCACCGGTCAGCATGGCCGCCTCGCAGTTGTCTTCGGCCAGGGCCGTTTCCACCAGCAGGTGCTTGTTGCCGTTGCCGACGATGCTCAGGGCGCCTCCGGTTATTTCCCGGATCCGGCCTCCGGCCATCTGGGCGTAGCAACCGGTCACGACCAAACGGGCCTCAGGGTTGGTTTTCCGGGCCCGGCGGATGAGCTGTCGCGATTGCTGTCCGGCCCGGCCTGTAACCGAGCAGGTATTGATCACATAGACGTCCGCGGGTTCGGAAAAGGAAACCAGCTCACAGCCGGCCTCCTGAAAGGACGAGCTGAACGAGGCCGATTCAAACTGGTTGACCTTGCAGCCCAGGGTGGCAATCGCAATTTTTTTCATCCCGCGTCTCCCTCCCGCGGTGACCCTGAGGGGCCCGGACCGGCAACGACCCCGCTGCCCCGGACAATATCGTCCTCGTAGAAGACGGCAAACTGACCCGGGGTGACGGCCCGCTGTTCCCGTTCAAAACGGACGAGCCAGTTTGTCGGACCATCCCGGTCAACACGAGCCGGTGAAGGTGTCTGGCGGCCGCGTATCTGCACTCTTCCCTGCCAGGGCAGGGACGGACACGCGCCTGCCCACAAAACGTCATGGACGACCATCTCTGTTGTTATCAGTTCTTCCCGCTTGCAGACAATAACCCGATTAAGTTTACCGTCCAGCTCCCTGACATACCAGGGGGTGGCGTCGGGCAGGTTCAGGCCGCGCCGCTGGCCAATGGTATAGCGCCAGATTCCCTGGTGGGTGCCGAGCCGCTCTCCGGACGTGGCGACGATGTCACCGGGGTGCGCATCCATGCCCCGGTCCCTGAAAAAATCCGCTACAGTGTCTCCGGCCAGGAAGCAGATATCCTGGCTCTCGGGCCCGTGAACGGTGTCCAGCCCCATTTCACGTGCCAGGGAGTAGACGTCCTTTTTGGTTTTCCCGCCCAGGGGCAGGAGTATCCGTTCAAGCTGCTCCCGGCCGAGTCGGCAGAGAAAGTAAGACTGGTCCTTGGTGCTGTCACGACCTTTACGCACAAGAGGAGTTCCAGATTCCGTGCGGATGATACGGGCGTAATGGCCGGTGGCCATCTTCTCCATGCCCCGGTCGCGCATCTCATGGAGCAGGTGGCCGAATTTTATCCGCCGGTTGCAGATGACGCAGGGGTTCGGCGTCAGGCCCCTGAGGTAGGTTGAGACAAAATATTCGATCACGGTATCATCAAACTGCTGCCGGATATCAACAATGGTCAGAGGTATCTCCAGGCGCCGGGCCACGGACTGGACCCGCTCGACGTGGTCCTGCCAGCCGGCCAGCGGCAGGCGCATGAAAAAGCCATGCACCTCATACCCCGCCTGTTTCAGCAGCGCGGCACTGACCGTGCTGTCAACTCCACCGCTGAGCGCGATACCGATTTTTTCCCGGGCCATGAAACAGGGAACTCCTGGTTAAACCAAATCTATGGATATGAGATGAAGACATACGAATCCAGGACGCTCACGGATTCAGGATTATCCAAAAAAGATACTACCATGAAGGCAGGATGGAGTAAACGGGAAGCTCTGTTGAACAGAAAAAGCCGGGCGGGAAGAGAGTGCGGGCCGGGACGCGGCAGGAACAGGCCTGTTGTCAAAAGAGGGATGAGAGGACGTCACACTCCCGGCAGATTTCCATTTTGTCTTTCCACTCCTTGTCCGCCGCGCTTACGCAATGGGTGCCGCTCAGAAACCAACAGAGGTGGCCGGCCTGAAACTCCCATGCCGGGCAGTTTTTTTTATGTTCGCATTTTTTCTGGACCCAGCAGTCCTTACGTTTCGAGGAGGGATCATGGCTGCGCTGGTTGACAAGGAGAAAGTAGAGCTGCCGCTCCACGTGCACCGGCACGGGACGCCAACCCTGTTCATAACTCTGAACGGCTTTCAGGGAAACACCAAGCAACTGGCCGAGCTCTTTCTGGGTTTTGCCAAGCTTGGCCCTGGCCTTTGCAAAATTTTCTTTTTTCATGTACAACCCGATGATATTGGGTGAGTTTAATTATTTATTAATGGTACCACGATGTGTTCATGGTGGCAAGAAAAAAGTAAGCGGTCACAGGGTAGCGGTTTTGTACATTTTTTCATTGTACCCTGTGACTGGTTACAAAAAAAACTATGTCGCCAGGGAGTCATTTTTTGCTCCTGCATCCATGGCGGGAACTGATCAGGCAACCCTGAACGATGTGGCAATACGGCCGGGTATATCGTTGACACAGCGGTTCATTACAGGTTGCCTTGCGGGGCAACCACCTGTGGCGCATCTGAATGCATTCGGGCCGGGGCGCACCGAGAACTGTGATCCCACGGTCCGGTCAACTCCAGCCGTGCCCCGGAGCACGGTTCATGGATTGTGGAAAAAATTGTGGGCCGTTGCGTTTCTGCTGGTCCTGTTGCCGGCCGCGGACGCATCGGGCCGGCCTGTTTGTGCCGGGAAAGAGGTCATCGGCCGTGAACTCCGGGTGCTGGTGGAGGAGTTTGGAGCGGAGTATCTCGCCCGGGTTGATACCGGCGCGACCACGACCTCCATCCATGCCACGGACCAGCGGATAATCAATGGTGGTGATGACCCCCGTGACAATGTGGGCAAGATGATCCGCTTTCGCTCGGTTTCTTCAAACGGCAAGCCGGTCAGGATGAAGGCGGAGATAGCCAGGGTCCAGACCGTGGTCAATGCCCAGGGCCGGGAAAAACGCTACATGGTCTGGCTCACTCTGTCGGCCCGGGGGGTCAGGAAGAAGGTTCTCGTTAACCTGCGGGACCGGTCCCACATGCGCTATAAACTGCTGGTCGGTCGCGACTGGCTGGCCGGTGATTTCCTGGTTGATGTCGGTCTGGGCGCGGAGCGCAGAGTGATCAGGGGCGAGGAGGAATAGGCCTTATCTGCTGCCCGCCCTGGAGCCGCAGACCGGGCATCCCTGCATCTTCAGCGGCCTGGTCAGGCCGCTTTGCTTCAGTAACCCGTCATCCTGAAAAATTTCCCGGGTCGGTCCGTCGGCCGTGACCCGTCCGTTGTGCAGGACAATGGTCCGTTCGCACAGGTCCATGGCCAGATCCAGGTCGTGGGTGGCGATGATCTTGGTATGCTTGAAGGTCCGCAGCAGGTCTATGAGCCGCTCCCGGGCCCGCGGGTCCAGGTTGGAGCTGGGTTCGTCCATGACCAGGATATCCGGCGACATGGCAAGCACCGTGGCAATGGCCACGGACCGTTTTTCCCCGCCGGACAGCCGGTAGGGCGGCCTGTCCTTCAGGTGGGCGGCGCTTACCCGTTCCAGGGCCTGTATGGCGGCCGCTTCCGCCTCCTCCGGCACCAGGCCGAGATTGAGCGGGCCAAAGGCGACGTCGTCGAGCACGGTCGGCATGAACAACTGGTCGTCCGGATCCTGAAAGACCATGCCCACGGAGCGGCGCACCGCCTTCAGGTTTTTCCGGGTTATGGGATAGTCACCGATATGGACCGAGCCGCTGGTCGGCTCCAGAAAACCGTTCAGGTGGTGCAGCAGGGTGGATTTACCGGCCCCGTTTTC
>JAJRTB010000194.1 GCA_024278495.1 Deltaproteobacteria bacterium | reverse complement strand
TGCTGCCCAACAAGCAGAAGGCAGACTCCGCGGCCTGGCTCAACACCGTAGGGTTTGAAAACGTCCAGGGCTACAACTACTGGTCCTCCACCACCCGCGCCAACCATCTTGAGCACGCCTGGCGGGTCCAGATGAACTTCGGCTACTGGCTCGGCTCCGGCAAGCTGGTCAACGCGTATGTCTGGCCGGTTCGCGGAGGTACTGAATAATCTGTAAACGCTTGATCAAATAGAGTGTCCCGGGGCCCTGACCATAGTATGGTCAGGGCCTTTTGTTTGGAGTTCAGTTCCGGGGACGGTGAAGCAAAATTTTGGCTTGAGCCTGAGATTGAGCTTGCGAGGAATTATCGCTATTCTGGAAAGGCCTTGAAGGAAATTGAAGAACTGGTGGAGGAGCATTACAATGAGCTCATTAGCGCATGGCAAAAATATTTTGTCAGTTGAGGTGACAAATATCTCAACACATGGCATATGGCTTTTGACTCATGATAAAGAGCTGTTTATGCCATTCGATGATTTCCCTTGGTTTAAAGACAAAGCAGTTAAGTCAATCATTAACGTAGTAGAGCAAGCCCCTGGCCATTTCTATTGGCCTGACATTGATGTAGATTTGACTGAAGAGGCTATCGAATTTCCTGAGCGTTTTCCACTGAAAGCAAAAAGTTGCCGATAACCTGGGCGACCACCTCCGCGGCGAGTTCCACCTAGTTCGGGGGACACCATACTTAATTATCACGATAATTAAGTATGGTGTCCCCCGAACTACCAATAAAAAAGGGATACGAACTCAGTTTGTGTCCCCTTTTTTATTCGCAGATGAGAACTTTAAGTTTGTCAATATTTTGAAGTTTTTTATCGTTGGTGATAAGGAAGTCGGTTTTATTGTGGATAGCTGTTGCAACATGGATTGCATCAGGTGTTCGTAAATTAAATTCTGCCCGTAACTTTGCTGATTCATTTGCAATATCAGTTGTCATTGGAGTTATTTCGAGATTAGGGAAAACAGAAAATAATCGTATGATTGTTTCGGCCTGATTTTTTTGTTGTATACGATAAGCAGGGACAAGTAATTCAGCGAATACCAGGCTTGACATGCTGGCTTGTATCTGACCCTGTTCTATACGGTACAATAAATCCTTAACCAAATGGTAGAAGCGAGGATTTTTTTCAAGGAAATAAATAAGGATGACGGTATCCAAAGCGACTTTCTGACCATCGACAATAATGCTGAATCCTTTCATTCATCCCACTCTTTTCGTGAGATTAAAAGTTCATCCGCATAATTTTTCCAAATACTCGAATCACACTGATCCAGCTCGTCCACTATTGAGGTGGGCGCTTTTAAGATAACTATTCGCTGGTTTTCTTCCCTGATCTCAAGAGTATCACCAGGATTAATATTCAGGTGTCGTCTGATCTTGACAGGGAGTACAATCTGCGATTTACTACTGAGTTTAGCTAGTGGCATGAGAACCTCCTTTTGACTTCTTACTTAATGGTAAAGCAAGAATTGCGCATTGTCAAATCAATCCTACGGGGGGAGTTCGCGGGAGTTCGGAGTTCGGGGGACACCATACTTCGGAGTTCGGGGGACTCCGCCGAACTCGTGCTGGTTACCTTTGGAGAAGAAAAAGGAAGTCCCGACAGGCAGGGAAGGGGGGGAGCCTGTCGGGACCAGGAGGAGAGAACGTACCCTTGTTAAAAAAAAGTTGGGGACAGTTTTTTAATTACAGGGCTTTTCCGGACCAGCCAGGTCCGTTACAACCGTGAGCAAAGCCGCGGCCGCGCATGTCACCGGGGTTCAGGCCGGCGGCACGGGCCTTGCCATGCAGCTGCTCACGAAGTTCAAAGATGTCGCCGGTCAGTTGGGCCACCCGGGCGGCATCTGGTTTTTCACTGTGCATCAGGGCGCGTTTTTCCGCCCGTTTGACTGCCATTTCCTTGCGCAGGCCGGTTGTTTCCGCCAGGAAGGTGTTCAGAATTTCAGCTTTCTCCGGATCAGGCTGTTGCCGCTGAAGGCCGTAACCGCTGCAATCCTGGCAGCGCGGCTGGTTATCGCAGCCTCCCCAGCCTCCTCCGTGGGGGCGCGCCATGGTTGCCTGCGCTCCGCCCAGGGCGATTGATCCGGCCAGGATTGTTCCAAGGATGATCTTTTTGCCGTTGTGCCTGTTCATGGTTTCTCCCTCGTGCTTTGAAACGGTTACGTTTGTCTTGTGTCCCCAATTAAGCGAAATACGTGCCAGTTTTTGTTTTTGTGTTGTAGTTTGTTGTATTGTCGTATAAATGCTGTTGTGTCTCCCTGGCTTTTCTGCCGGTTGGCCAGCTGTGCTGCGTGAAGTTGGGTAAAAAATACCCAGGTGGATGCGGTGCAGTGGGTATTTTGTATCCACCCTGGGGACAGGTTTGTCCGCAGGCGCTCTCAGGCGCCGTATTTTTTCCCGGTCGGGCCTGGCCGCATAGAGGCCTGTAGCGGTCAGGCACGCCTGCGCGGACCGCCGTTGAAGCGTGGTCCTCGCCTGGAGAGCCCGGTACAGTTTGTGGCCCGTTCAGGTGTACTTGTTGCATGTGTGTGGAGGGTATCCTGTTATGAGACTGTTTGGCAGACCACAGATATTTTATGTTTCGCCCTGGTTGCTGGCCGCCGCCACCGGGCTGCTTGTCCTCATCATTGTGACCTTTTCCCTGACCAATATTCAGCGGGAAAAGGAGCTGATGACCCGGGCCCTGCTGCAGAAGGCCACGACCCTGAACCGGATTCTGCACTCAGGTTCAAAAGCCGCCTATTTTTCCGACCTGCGCAAGGGAATCTGGAATTCCGATCCCTGGACCAGCTACGTCCAGCGGGTGGTGAACCACGTGGGCGAGGACCCGGATGTCATGCTGCTCGCCGTGGTGAACAGTGCCGGCAAGGTCGTGGTGCACGGCAGCCCTGACCGCATCGGTACCCGCATTGAACTGTCCCTGCCTTCCGCGCCGCGGGACTCAGGGAGCAGCGATGCGACCGTCACCTACCGCATGGTCAATGATCCTGAGTTCGGCAGGATGTTTCTGGCGGTGCGTCCTTTTTTTCCCTACCGTCCCTTTGCCGGAACGGCGCCGCACGGGTTTTTAAACGGTGGACGACGGCGCGGCCAGGGAAACACCAGTCTCATGCTCCCGCCCCTGCACGCCAGGGAAGCCCTGTTTCCGGACCGGGAAGACAGGCAGCGCTTCTACGTGGTCGTGGGACTGGATACGAACAGTTACGATACAGGCCTCAGCAGGCTCAGGTTCCAGGCCCTGGCCCTGTCCCTGACCATGCTGCTCGTGGGCGTGGGCGGCTGGCTGTCGCTGATTGCTGTCCAGGGATACCGGGTGTCCCAGCGAACCCTGCGGGACATGAAGGCGTTTATCGCCCTGCTGGTTGCCAAGCTGCCGGTGGGGATTATCGCCACGGGCGCAAACGGCCTCCTGACAACCTGGAACAGCGCCGCCACTGACATGACCGGGATTCCCCGGGATGAGGCAATCGGCCGGCCGCCGGCCAGGGTTCTGCCCGATGACCTGGCTGCCTTTTTCAGGAAGGCGGGGCCGGAAGATGACGGCCGTGGTTCCGAGCAGGAGCTGACCGTTACCGTGGACGGAACAAAACTGTTTCTTCTCTGTCACGGTATTACGGTGCGGGACAACCTGGGGAAATACAGGGGCAGGGTCCTGCTGCTTTCCAACCTGACAGAGCTGAAGGGGCTGGAAAAGGAGATGCGGGAAAACGAACGCCTTGCCGCGGTCGGCCGGATGGCCGCCGGCGTCGCCCACGAGGTCCGTAACCCCTTGAGTTCGATCAAGGGGCTGGCCCTGCTGCTCAAAAACAAGTTTGACCGTGATTCACGGGAGGAGGAGACCGCGGGCCTGCTGATTCAGGAGGTCGAGCGGATGAACAGAACCATCTCCGAGCTGCTCAGCTTTGCCCGGCCGCCCTCCCTGAATATCACCCGTGTCTCCCTGGGCCGGCTCCTGGAGGAGAACCTGCGCCTGATCGCGCCTGATGCCGAGAGCTGCGGTATCGTGACCCGCCTTGAGCTTGCCGGTGATCTGCGGGATATATACGGCGACCGGGACCGGCTGAACCAGGTGTTCATCAACCTGCTGCTCAACGGCGTTCAGGCCATGGAGGAGGGCGGCGAACTGGTTGTTTCCGCCCGGAACACAGAGCAGGGCAGCGTGGCGGTGACGGTCAGCGACTCCGGCTGCGGAATCGACCCGGCCAACATGTCCCAGCTTTTTTATCCCTATTTCACCACCAAGTCAGGCGGAACCGGTATCGGTCTGGCCATTTCCCAGAAGATTATCAGTGACCATGGCGGCACGATCAGGGTGGACAGTGTACGGGGCGAGGGAACCGTTGTGAGCGTCGAGCTGCCTGTCCGGGAGGATTCGGCCGGCCCGGACCCGGAAGAGGAATCTCAGTACCCTTTGCCCGAGGCAAGGTCATTGAAGTTCTGATTCAGGAAGTCACACTCCCGGGGGGCAAGATCAAAGCGCAGCTGGGCGTCCGCCAGGATTTCGTCGCGGGATCGCTCCGGGTGCGCCAGGACGGTCTCGCTGATCCAGCGAATTGCTTTTTTCAGGTTTGGCGTGAGTTCCGGCATGGTGGACTGGATGGTGCCCATGTGTTGCTCCTCTGCTGTTTTTTAAATGCCCAGGTAGGCCCGGCGGACATCATCGTTGTTGCGCAGGGCGGCGGTCTCGTCATGGAGGGTGATACGGCCGTTTTCCAGCACATAGCCGCGGTGGGCGACCTTCAGGGCCAGGTTGGCATTCTGTTCCACCAGGAAGATGGTGGTGTTGTGGTCGGTGTTGATCCGCCGGATAATTTCAAATATCTGCCGGGTGACAAGCGGGGCCAGCCCCATGGACGGCTCGTCGAGCAGGAGCAGCTCCGGCCTGGCCATCAGGGCCCGGGAGATGGCCAGCATCTGCTGTTCTCCGCCGGAGAGGTTGCCGCCGGGCTGATTGCTCCGGTCGCGTAAAATCGGGAACAGGGTATGGATATAGTCGAGGTCGTCCTCGACTCCCTGCCTGTCCCGGCGCAGGAAGGCGCCCATGTCCAGGTTTTCGCGCACGGTCAGTTCCGGGAAGATATGGCGGCCTTCCGGTACCTGGCAAAGCCCGAGGGCGACGATCTTCTCCGGGGCCAGGTTGTGAATCGGTCTGTTTTTGAAGATGATTTCACCCCGGCGCGGCGGCACGATGCCGCTGATTGACATGAGGGTGGTGGATTTGCCGGCGCCGTTGGCCCCGATCAGGGTGATGATCTCGCCCTGGTTGACGGTAATGGCCAGGTCGTGCAGGACCTGGATGTTGCCGTAGGAAGCGCAGACTCCCCGCAGTTCAAGCATGCTCATAGTAACCAGTCACAGGGTACAATGCGAAAATGTATAAAACCGCTTACTGACATGGTTGTCTGAGCACAGTCTCTGGCTGCATCCGTCAACTGGATTTATTACTCAATTGCGTTTTTTTTGCACTGAAAATCAACCCCTGCCGGGTTGAATATGTAGAACATTTCTTTCTTTTTCACCTTGAATAATGATAAGCTCCCTGTATCCGTGAGCGTTCACCCGTGGTGCAGATGAAAGTGATCGGGCCATGGGGCTA
>JAJRTB010000193.1 GCA_024278495.1 Deltaproteobacteria bacterium | reverse complement strand
ATGGAGATGTCATAATTCACCAATTCCATGACGACTCTAAAATGAAGACTTCGCTGAATCTGTTGGCTGAAAGATACAATATGAATGACGAGCCTGTGATTGTGCTTCAAGATGAATTGGTAAGGCGATACAGGTGACCTTAATCCTACCATCTGTTCGTGTATCATTCTTTCTCACTACTGTCCGGTTTAAATCACTGACCACGGCTCTGCTTTCTGTATCCAGGGAATTGTGGATGAAACTGCCTGGAATTCGACCGACTGCTCCTTCGCCTGATTATCCGGCTCTATGATTTCCGGCAATAAAATGCCACGTTGTGGCAGATTTTTCTTGATCCAATAAAGCTCCCTGTGATATATGTGGGTAAGTTATGTGTCTGAAATCTGGCGTGGAGAATATACATTGATGTTGACGGGAGGGTGCTGAATGGGCAAGTTGAGGCTGTTGTCCACGGTGATGATGCTGCTGGGAGCCGTTTCCTTTCTTGCGGGTGTTTTCATCTCCAGGAAGGAGTTCATGGAGTATGGAGTATGCATAGGGGTGGCCGGAATAATAGGCTATGCCGTTATCTTTATAATGAGTTCTTTTTCCGCTGAGGGACGGAAATCGATTTTCGACTGAATACCCTTTAATTTTGTTCGGGTGAGCAAAAAATTCTTCCCCGGAGCATAGTTGCCTGTCCGGCACGAAAAAGGTTCCGGCTCAGGACGCAGGCGGGCTCTGTGCTTGCGCCTGCTCTTCCTGCCGCGCTATGCGGGCCTTTTTCCGTATCTCTATTTCTTCTACATACCTTTCCTTTTCCTGTTTGATTCTCGCCTTGTGCGGCTTTCGCATGAACACGAACAGCGGTATTGACAAGAGTGCGGTTACGGCCCAGAGAACCGCATAGCCGATCCCAAAGACAAGCAACTGACCAAAAAGGTTGTCGCCTTTATTTTTGTCCAGGCTTGCCACTATCAGCATGGTCCAGACAATGAACGCAAAACCCGCGGAAAGCAGCAGGTATTTTTTTTTGATTTTCTGTTCGGTCGCCGACCTGGGGTTTTTTTGGGCCACGCATAATTCACAATAGAGTTTTTTCTTTTGGCATTTGTCAATTTCCTGGCCGGCATCGGCAAAAATGACCCCACAACTTTTACACCTGTCCTGACTGGTACCCATTATTTGACCTCTATCCGAATGGATGGATATAATAAGGCTGTTATACGGCTTCCGCATCATTTGTCGGTTTCGCAAAAAGCCGTGAAACTTAATCTGTCGATCTGCCTGGCCGCTTATTACAAGCGTATCATCTTTTGATGACAGCCTAAATGAAATGACAGCTTACCACAAGACAAGAGTGCCGGTCCGGGCCCGGTTCGCTTTTTCCTGTCTGCCGGTGCCGGGGGGCGGTTGGCGTGGCGTTGTTCCTGCAAACATGATATGTTTGCTGCGGCTGTAAATTTCCGGCAGGTAAAACGTAACCCGTCACAGGCACCGCATCTGCGCACAGGCGTTCTTGCCCGCATAGTCGGCTATAGCGGCCAAGCACGCCTGCACGAATCTGCGGCACCTGTGCCGGGTTACAATTCCGAGGTAATAAAAACACGGGGTTATTATCCCCGTGATCAGATACGGTAAAACCGCATGGGCATAACCCCTGGGACTACTTGCAAGGTTGCGGTTTTAACAATTTTTCACTGAACCCTGTGATTGGTTGCCTTGACAGTCACGCATCCGGGAGAAGAAATGACGAAGCGAAAGATGGTTGCTGCGGCGCTGACAGCGTCCCTTGTCCTGGCCGGGCTTGCCGGCTGCCCCAAGCCGGGGAGCGTGCGGGACGAGCTGATAGACATTAAAAAGCTTGGCGAGTTTTCCGACAAACGCGGTCAGGCCAGGGTGAAACTGTTAACGTATTCGGGCCCTGCCAAGCTGGAAAATATCAAGAAATATGTCGGGACCATGGGGTGCGGCATGCTCTATGCCTATTTTTATTCGGCTGACACGGATCCCGCGCTGATACCGGTTGAGGAGCTGCAAAGCGCCGGGACATTCAGTCAGGCCCGGGACGTCCTCTTTCAGGGCGAGGGCTATGCCAAGTGGGACTTTGGCGCTGCCTGCCTGGGGATAATTCCCACGGTGACTGATTGCCGGAAAACTCCCTACAGCTCGAACTGCCGCTGAGCCGGCTCATTCAAGATCTCCTGTGCAACCTTCCCGCAAGATTCCCGAGCTGCTGGCTCCGGCCGGCAGTTTTGAAAAGCTGGTTCAGGCCGTTCATTACGGGGCTGACGCGGTGTATCTTGCCGGTCGGCGGTTCAGCCTTCGGGCCCGGGCCGGCAACTTTGACGGGCAGGGTATGGCCGAGGCGGTCAGCTATGCGCATGCCCGTGAGGTCCTGGTCTATGTTACGGTCAATATATTTGCCCACAACCGTGACCTGGACGGCCTGGAAGGATACCTGCTCCAGTTGCGTGACGCCGGTGTTGACGGGTTGATCATCGCAGATCCCGGCGTGTTGCTGATTGCCCGGGACACTGTGCCGGAGCTGGATATTCACCTCTCAACCCAGGCCAATGTCACCAACGCGGCTTCCGCCCGTTTCTGGGAATCCCAGGGGGTGTCGCGCCTGAATCTCGCCCGGGAGCTCGGCCTTGCTGAAATCCGGGAGATCCGGGCGGTAACAGGGGCGGAGCTGGAGGTCTTTGTGCATGGGGCCCTGTGCATCTCCTATTCCGGCCGCTGCATGCTGAGTACCTACTTCACCGGTCGCGATGCCAACCGGGGCGACTGCGCCCATCCCTGCCGCTACTCGTACCGTCTGGTCGAGGAAAAGCGGCCGGGCCAGTACTTTCCGGTGGAAGAGGATGAGCGCGGCACCTATATCTTCAACTCCCGGGATCTCTGTCTGCTGAACCGGTTGCCGGAACTCATTGCGGCCGGGGTGGATTCGATCAAGATTGAGGGAAGGATGAAGGCAATCGGTTATGTGGGCGGGGTGGTCCGGGTCTACCGGGCCGCCCTGGACTGGATAGGAGCCCGGCTGGCAGAGGGAGAGGATGTTGGCGCCCTGCGGTTGCCTGAACAGTTTGACCGGGAGATTCGTAAACTCGGTACCCGGGGCAGGAGCGAGAACTTTTTTGAGGCAGAACCGACCGCGGCCGACATGCTGCACGACCGGATGCGGGAGGAGCAGCCCTGGGTTCCGGTGGGCATTGTCCGGCAGACTGACCCCCTTATCATTGAAACCCGCAATGTTCTGGAAGTAAACGATGCAGTTGAGTACATGGGACGCAACCTGGAGACCATATCCTGCCGGGTTACGGCCATGAGCCTGGAAGACTCCGCACCTCTTGAACGGGCCAACCCCGGCCAGCGGGTGGTGCTGCGGACCGAGCCGCATATTGTTGCGCCGGAGATGGACTGCCTGTTGCGTAAAGTGCGCAAGAGTTGATCTTGAAGCGCCGCCAGTACCCCCCCCCGAGCTACAAAACACTTGACATCGGAACAGGGTTTCGGCATGTTCGTAATCCATTCACCAATACGGAAAACAGGATATGCATACAAAAACACGACGACCGCCCATGCCCGAGCCCCTCGTGTATGGGGACTGTTTAAAAGGGTACACCTATGACCAGGACAAGGTCTGCACGCCCGAGGAGACCGTTGCCAACCTCAAGCGTAAGCTGGCCGAGATCGATCTTGATATCCTGAAAGGGGTGGAGCGGGTCGACAGCGGCCGTCTGGATATCCCCGTCTATTTCAGCATCTGCGGCCGGGAGGCCTTTGAGGTTATCCGCAACAAGAAGCAGTTGGGCAAGGGGTGCACCCCGGCCCAGTCCCAGGCCAGCGCCTGCATGGAGCTGGTTGAGCGTTTCAGCTTTTTCAGATTCAAACAGAATCCGGCCAACTTTATCCGGGCCACGTACCGGGAACTCAGGGAAGAGGGGCTGCCCCTGCTTCCCTTGCATTATCTGTTGCAATCGGTCCACGATGAGGTGATGTCCGAGGAGACCCTGGCCGAACTGATTAATGATATTCCCATCCAGTGGGCCTGGGCCACCAACCTGAACCGGTGCGAGGTGGTCCTGCTGCCTTTTTCCTGGTTTTACGCCATCAACGAGTTCAACGGTCCGTCCGCCGGAAACTCCTATGAAGAGGCCATCCTGCAGGGGTTGTGCGAGATAGTCGAGCGGCACGTCAGTGCCCTGGTGACCCGGGAGCGGATCCGGGCGCCCCGGATTGATCCTGATTCCATTACTGATCCGGTGGCGGCTGAACTGCTGGACAAGTTCACCCGGAACGGGATCCAGGTTTATCTCAATGACTTTACCCTGGACACGGGAATTCCGACGGTGAGCGCCATGGGCATGGACCCGTCCACCTTTCCGGAGACCAGCGAGATCGTCTACACCGCCGGCACTACACCGGAGCCCACCAAGGCCCTGATCCGGGCCCTGACCGAGGTGGCCCAGATGTCCGGCGATTTCCACACCGGTTCCAACTATGAGGCCAGCGGCCTGCCCAAGCCCTGGTCGCTGGACGAGGTGGAGTATATCGTCAATCCAGGTCGGACCGTGCGCCTGGATGAACTGCCCGACCTGGGCGACGCCAATATGAAGGTGGAGATTGACCGGTGCCTCGCGGCCCTGAGCAGGCTGGATATGGATGTCTTTGTGGTTGACGTGATGCACGCGGATCTGCGGATTCCGGCCATTTACACCATTGTGCCCGGGGCCCATTTCCGGGAGCGCTCCATGAGTGGCAATGCCGGACTTTTTGCGGCCAAGCTGGCCCATGAACAGATCAGCGACCCGGAGGCGCAGATAGCGCAGCTCAACAGGATGGGCGCCATCCTGCCCCAAGCCTATTTTATCGAATTTTACCTGGGCAAGAAAAAGGCGGCGGCCCGGCAGTTCGATGAGGCCATAGCCCATTTTAACCGGGCTCTTGAACTTGATCCCGAGGCCGAGGATCTTCCCTATATTTATGCCTTCATGGGAGAGGCCCTGAAGGACATGGGAGAGTACCGGGAGGCGATCCGGGTCCTGAAGCTCGGGGTCGCAGAGGATGACGAGCGGTATGATCTGCACAACCTGCTGGGCTTCTGTTACTACAAGCTGGACGAGTACGAGACCGCTGTCACCCATTTTTCCCGGAGTGTCGAGATTGACCCGTCCCAGGCCATTGATTTTTTCAACCTCGGGGTCAACCTGCGCAAGTTGAACCGGGCAGAGGAGGCGATCCACAACTTCAAGATCGCCCTGACCATGGAGCCCTACATGGAGTCGGCCCGTACTCATCTGGATGAGTTGTTTGCCGAGCGCAGTCGTCTGAACAAGGAGTAAGCTCCACATGGTCTTGCGGATTGAAGAAAAGATCCTGAACGCCATCCTTGCTCACGGCCGGCGGGAGGAGCCCAACGAGGCCTGCGGCTACCTGGCCGCGAAAGACGGTGTTGTCTGCCGTATTTTTGAGTTGACCAACATTGATGCGGCTCCGGATCATTACAGCATGGATCCGGCAGAGCAGTTTGCCGTTATCCGCCAGATACGGGAGGAGGGGATGCAGGTGGCCGCGGTCTATCACACCCACCCGGAAACTCCGGCCCGCCCGTCAGTTGAGGATATCCGCCTGGCCCATGACCCGGACATGATCTATGTTATCGGCAGCCTGATGGCCGGGGTGGAACCGGTCCGGGCCTATACCATCAGGCGGGGCGAGGTCGGCGGAGTGGAGCTGCAGGTGGTGGTGCGGCGTCCGGCCTGACCCGGTTTTGCCGCAGCCGACTGTTGTTACTCCGTAAGTGATCAGGGGCACTGCATCTTCGCACGGTCGCGACTGCCCGCATAGTCGGCTATAGCGGTCAGTCGCGCCTGCACGAATCTGCGGCACCCCTGACCACTTACAAAGTCTGGGTAGGTAAAACCGCATAGGTACAAACCCTGTGACGAATTACGTTACTCCAGGGTGATGATCTGGTCGGTTATCTCGGTAAAGGCCACGTCGTGACTGATGAGAAACAACTGGTCGTACCAGTGTTCGGTCACCTCTTCCCGTCCGACATCAATGGCCCGGAAGGCACGGGCCAGGTTTTCCCGGCGGGCCGCGTCCAGGTTTGAGGTGGGCTCGTCAAAAAAAGCGATTCGGGCGCCGATGGTCTGCAGAAGCGCCAGCCTGAGCGCCACCACCGCGCTCATGATCTGACCGCCGGACAACTGGTCATCGCTGCGTTCCCTGATTTTTCCGTCCCGCATGTCCCGCAGGACGATGGAGTAGCCCTCGCCCCAGGAAAGTTCCTCGTCTGTTTCGGAAATGGTGCGGTAGATCCGGTCGGCCCGCAGGGAGATTTCCTCGCGGAACCGTTCCGAGAGCTGTCCTGAGACGAGTTTGAAAACCCTGTTGCGGAGAAAGCGCACCAGTTTTTCATCCCGCACCAGCCGCTCACGCTCGGCCTGTTTTTCCTTGATATCCCGGTTGACCTGTTCGAGTTTCTTGATTTCCGCCTCCAGCCGCTGCCGGTCCCGGCCCAGGTTTTCCACCTGTTCGGTGAGCTGGGCGATTTCACTTAACAGCTCCTCTTTCCGGGTCCGGGCCTGGTCGTGCTGCTCGGGCAGGTACTCCTGTTCAAGTCGGGTCAGGTCGCTTATAAGCCGTGTTTTCTTTTTTTCATGTTCCCGCAGCCGTTGCTGGTACTTTTCAAGGGTCCGGCGGCGGCTATCCAGGTCCGCGGCACCCTGTAGGTTTTTGGTGAAAAGGTCCCGGTCCTTCAGATGTTTCTGTTTCTCCTGCTGGGCCTTTTTGATGGCATCGTCCAGCCTGGCAAAAGGGGCCATCTCCCTGGTTTTGTCCTGCAGGGCCTTGTCCGCCCTGACAATATCTTCCTGCAGTTTTACAAGCTGTTTGGCCCGGCTGCTGTTTTTCCGCCACCGCCGGGCCAGGACCTCTGCCTGCTCGTCCAGACCACGTTTTCGTTCCTCCAGCAGTGAAATTTTTTTGCCGGCCTGTTCACAGGCAGCCAGCTGTTTGCGGGCAGCAGCCATTTCCCGGTCCAGCTCGGCCATTTCCCGGTCCAGGTCTGCCAGGCGGGTTGAAAAGACATCGCCTGGTTCGCGTTCATCCAGGTTGCGGCAGGGCTCCCGGAAAAAGGGGCAGTTGCCCTGGGCCAGCTTGGCCCGGCCCTCCAGCAGGTTCTGTTTTCTGCCTTCAAGCAGACCGCGTGATTTCTGCAGGGCCTCCAGGTCTTTTTTTGCCTGGTCAAGCTGGTCGGCCAGCCGGAGCAGCTCCCTGTCCGGTTTGAGTTCCCGGCGGGCCCGGGCCAGTTTCTTCTCTTCCTCGTCCAGGTCCAGGTCGGCCTGTTTGATTTCCTGCTGCTCGTGTTTCAGGGAATCGGCCAAGCGGATCTGTTCTTTTTCCAGCCTTGCCTTTTCCTGTTCAAGGGCCCGCCGCTTTCGCTCCTGCTCACGCAGGACTGCCAGTTCCGCGTCGGCCCGGTCATAGGCCTCCTTGCCGGAACGGCTTTGCTCCACCAGGGCGGCGGCTTCCTCGGACTGCCTGACCAGCAGTTTCTGGGCCGCGATGTATTCGGTGCCGGAGCGGATCGACTCTTTCAAACCCTTGAGCTCATTGTTGCAGGAATCGAGTTTTTTCTTTTTTTGCTCAAGGTCCCTGACCCGGGTCGTGACTTCGGTGAGCTGTTTCTTTTTTTCGGTGAGCTGTTTTTGGAGTTTTTTGCGCCGGGCCAGGATCTCCTTGAGATCCCTGCGGTGTTCCGGCAGGTCCGCCACCTGTTCCTTTTTTTCGGCAATGGCCGCGTCCAGCACCTCGATCTTGGCGCTGACCAGTTTTTGCAGGCCACTGGTGCCCCTGTAGGTCCTGCGCCAGGCATCTATGCCCAGGATCTCGTCAAAGGCCTCGCGCCTCCTGGTCGGCTGCCTGATGATAAAGGGACCCAGAAAATCGTTCTGGAACGGGCCGATGACCAGCTTGAACTGCTCAGCCAGGCTGCGGCCGTTGTCCAGGCCCAACAGCTTTTTGAGCCGGGCCTCGGTTTCAGAGGTTCCGGCATGTTCCTCCACTTCGAAGACGCTGTTGTGTTCGCGGGCCAGGAGCCATTTGGAACCGGGCCCCACGCCGCGGCTGACCCGGAAGGTTTTTTCATCATCCGTGACAAAGGTGACGCTGATCTCACCCCTTTTGGTTCCGATGGTCAGAAAGCGGTTGATATTGGTCACGAAATCCCTGGCATCCACCCCGAACAGGCCGTAGCCGACGGCCTCGAAGATAGTGCTCTTGCCGGCGCCGTTGGGCCCGGACAGTACGTTGATACCACTGACAAAGCGCAGCTCGTAATCGCGGTGGGCCTTGATGTTTTTGAGGGTGATCGAGAGGATGCGCATGGTTAAACGTCCCTGCGGAGCAGCTCCAGCAGCTCTTCGTCATCAGCGTCGCCGCGCAGGACCATGTCGCGCAGGGCCAGGGCCAGCTCGGT
>JAJRTB010000192.1 GCA_024278495.1 Deltaproteobacteria bacterium | reverse complement strand
TTCTGGTTGAGCAGTTTTCTCCAGGTGAACGAGGATTATGTCTGGCAGTCCTTTCTGCTGATTGATGACCTGTGCCGGTCCGGCAAACTTGCCAGATGGGGCTTTGCCAAAAAAGGAATGGCCGAGGTTGTCGGCCGCAGAGGGGTGGAGACAGGTTTTATACAGAGTTATGTCCGGCAGATCCCGGAAAGGCCCTCAATGCCGGATGCAGGAGGTCCGCATATCGGCATCTGGGCCCTGGCGCCCATCTGGAGAAAGCTGCCCTATGCCATGCTGGCGGCCCTTGCCGGGGTGAAGGGAGCGGAAGTTTTTGTTGTCGGTCAGGATGAAAGAGCCCTGGAGTTCGCCCGTTATCTCGGGCTGAAAATCCATCTTCAGCGCGAACCGCTGGCCCGGGCGGAAATGAACAGGGCCCTGGCCCGGATGCATCTGAACCTGTACGTAACCTTGAGCGAGTGTTCACCCATGCTGCCGCTGGAGAGTCTTGCCGCCGGCGTTCCCTGTCTCCTGGGCCCCACGTCCCATCTTTTCGAAGACCATGCGTATCTGCATTCCCGCCTGGTTGTTCCCTCTCCCGACAGGTCTGACTGTATCGCCGGGTATATCGGCCGGGCCCTGGAAGAACGGGAAGAGATTATCTCGGCATATAAAGACTATGCTGTTCGGTACAATAGGCAGGCCGGGAAATCATTGACCGACTTTCTGGGCCTGCCGGAAGATTCGATTGTGTGATGATGGCGGAGAAGGGTTTTATGCTTGAGGGTGCAATGGCCGATATGCTTCATGAGATAAGGGGGCGGACGCGTGGGAACTGAAACGCATGTTCTTTTTATTACCAGGGAGATTGTCCCGTTTTACTACGGAGGCATCGGCACCCTGTTCAAGGCAACCGCCAAGCTGCTGCGGGAAAAAGGAGCCCGGGTCTCTTTCCTGACCCAGTCAAGGCCGGAGTTTGACGCCCGGGTGTTCGAACAGAACTACGGCGCCGTCCCCGTGCACTTTGTCGAAACCGCGGACTCTTCCGCCTACGTTGATTATTCTCTCAGCGGGGGGGTTATCTCGACCTTCAACTTCGCCTATGCCCTTGCCCTGGCTGAAAAGTTTGACGCCCTTGTCGACGAAAACAAACCGGACCTGGTCATTCTGCCTGATTTCGGGGCGGAAGGACTGTTTCTGCTGTTGAAATCCGCGCTGGGTTTCTACCATGATACCCGTTTTATACTGCATCTTTCCGGCGGTCTGTTTGATGCCCTGTCCACCTATGAGGGCGGCACCGTTGATCATCTGCCAAGTGAGCTTGCTGAACCGCAGAACAGGCTGGTCTGCGCCATGGAGGACTGCTGTGTGCTCCTTGCCGACGAGATTATCGCCCCCACCGGACATGCCTGGAAAAACACCTCGCAGCGGTTGGGGGTAAAGAGAGATGTGCAGGTCATCCCAAATTATCCGGACCTGGATTTTTTTCACCCGGACCGGGTCGCCCTGCATAAGAAAACAGCGGAGAAGACCATGCTCTTCATCGGCCGGCTTGACCGGCACAAGGGGGCTGACATCCTGCTGCAGCTGTTTGTTGAGCTGCAGGAAAAGCAGAAAAAAGACCTCAAGCTGGTCTTCATCGGCAGGGACTGTTTCTGTAAAGAGTATGACACCACATTTATTGACTACTGGCAGGACCGGATCCCGGAGGACTGCAGGGACAAAATTGTCTTTGCGGGCCAGGTGGATCACAGCGAGGTCGTCAGGTATCTCGGCAAGGCCACCCTGTGCGTCTTTCCCTCCCGCTGGGAGGTTTTCGGCCTGGTTTGTCTTGAGGCCATGTCATATGGCGTGCCGGTTCTTGTTGCTGTAGATACGGGTCTTGAGGAGGTGTTAGGGGGAGGTCTTGCCGAGTTTGCCTTTGATTTCTCCGCGGAAAAGGAACGGTTTTTCAGCACGGTACAGTCCCTGTGCGGCACATCCGATGATGACATGGACATGAGGGACCGGTTCAGGGACCGTGCCGGGGAGATTATCCGTGATTCCAAGATGGGGTATGAAAAACTGGTTGAAACCGGGGAGAAGCGCAGTGCTGAACTTGATGCGGAAACCGGGATGCGTGTTTGTGAGAAAATGTTCAAAGCCCTGACGGCAGTGAGTGATATATCGTGCATCTTAAGTTATGATGTGCAGCGGCTGAAAGAATTTTTTCAGCTTGACGAGGATGGTATGAAGACCATAATTCGCGGTAAGGCCGGTGAGAAGATGGGCGTATTGTTCTGTCTGCAGCAACTGCTGAAAGGAAAATAAGTCCGATATACAGGAAAAAACAGTGAACATTGTCTATGCATGCCGTGAATTCGGCCCGGTTACCGGTGGCGGTATTGGAACCTATATATACAACGTCTGTCGCTCCATGGCACAGCGGGGGCATGGCGTTTTTCTCCTGACCGACTGCTTTCATGAAGAAAACATGGACCAGTTGCCCGAGGGGGTGAAGCTGGTGCCGACCCTGCCCAGCCTGGAGTTGCGGCAGAATAATTTTGTCAGTCCGCACCATGAATACAGTTACCGTGTCCTTGATACCCTGCGGGACCTGGTCCAAAAGACCAGCCTTGACGTGGTCGAGTTTGCCGAGTTCGGCGTCGAGGGATTTGGTGTCATCAGGGCGAAACGGCTGCTGGGTGAATTCGGCGAGACCAAACTGATCTGCAAGCTGCACACTCCCAGTTCTCTCCTCTATCATATCAACGAGGACAAACGGCTCTATCCGGATATCGTTATCGACTGCATGATGGAGGACTACTGTGTGCGGTACGCGGACATGGTCACCTCTCCCTCGCTCTCCCTGGCCCGGTATTTCGAGAAGCGGGTGGGACGCACCGATATTCGCCAGTGTCCCTATCCCATGGACCTCCCGGCCGGTCCCGGGGAACGCGCCTTTACGGAAGAACAGGTGCGCCGGGTCCGTTTTATAGGTTCTGTCCAGGTCCGCAAGGGTCTGGATACCTTTATTGAAGCGGCCAGGATGATCCTGGCGCGGGAGCCGGACTTTCTCTTCGAAATCTGGGGCGCGGACCGGAATGCACTGCTGCTTGGGCGGTCGTATGTTGATATCCTCAAACAGTCCATTCCGCCGGAATATGCAGACAAAATAGTCTTTTCCGGCAGCGTTCCCTACAGCGAGATCCCGGCCCTGTTTTCCGAATCCTGTTTTTGCGTCTATCCCTCCCGCTGGGAGAACTGGGCCAATGTCTGCCTGGAGGCCATGTCCTACGGCTGTGTGGTCATTGCCTCAAAAGAGGGCGGCATGGGTGAAATGATCGAGCACAACAGTTCCGGCTTTGTCGTGGATCCGTTGAAGCCGGAGGAGATTGCCGGGTGTGTTCTGGATACCTTCAGGCAGGTCGAGCGGCTGCATACCATTTCCAGGGCAGCGCAGCAGCGCAGCAGGAAGATATGCGAACCAGAGGCGACAACCCTCAAGATTGAAGAGAACTACAGC
>JAJRTB010000191.1 GCA_024278495.1 Deltaproteobacteria bacterium | reverse complement strand
TGGCTCCCATGTCCACGGACTGTTTCTTAACCCTGGTCACCTTTACGTCTTTGTTCTTCTTTCTGCCGAATGTGAACCAGTCTGTGAATCCCATGACATTCTCCTTTGAGTTCTTGTCTTTCTGGTATGTAAACACGTTGCCTGTTTCTGCCACCCCTTACCTTGCAGATGCCGTGCCATTTTAAAAACACTTTTCTTTCCACGAAACATGATGCCCTCGCATAAATCTGCAACATCAGCCAAAAATAACGATAATTCGAAAAGTTGCAGCACTGGCACATCGGGTTCGCGCCTTGTTGCGAACCCGACACATTTCAGGAAGGTTACAAAATAACAGCTTCAAACGCCTCCCTGAAGGACCTGGAGCATACCGTCTTCTGTTGCAGCTTGAAACAATCCGGCCAACAGCAACAGGGATACACCACGGCACGTTGCAGCTCTGGCGGCCCGCACACAGGAAAACATCCTGATTTCACGGAGTTTAAGCAGGAACAACGTCCTGTTTAGCACCCTGCAGCAGTTGAGTGTTGCAGGATGAAACTGTGTAACAATATGTAACGCCCACCTGAACCTGTGAGCAAACAACAGCGCTACAGCACGATCACTGCTGCATGCACCACAGGTGAACGCTCAAGGATTCAGGGAAAAAACAGACGCCTGCATTGTGACGCAGGAAAAGAGAGGTTCGCAAAAGGCGGGAAATCAGGACGGATCCGCGTCTGCCGCGGCAAGCAGATGGGGCAGAACCTCATCCAGGGTCTCGGCAAAAACGATATCAAGCCCGGCCGCCACATCATCTCCGAGATCCGCCACGTTGTCCCGGTTCCTTGCCGGCAGGACAACCTTGACACAGCCGGTCCGGGCCGCGGCCAGAAGTTTCTCGCGGATACCGCCCACCGGCAGTACCTGGCCGGTCAGGGTCATCTCACCGGTCACGGAAACGGTCCGGCGGACCGGCCGATTGGTCAACAGGGACACCAGGGCCACGGCAATGGCCACCCCGGCCGAGGGACCATCCTTGGTGACGGCCCCGGCCGGCAAATGGATATGAATATCAGAGTGGTCATAGAAATCAGGCGCGATTCCCAGTGCTTCCGCATTACTCCTGATATAGCTGAGCGCGGTCCGGGCGGACTCACGCAGCACCTCTCCCAGGGAGCCGGTCAAAATCAGCTTGGTCCCGCCCCGCATGATCAGGGTTTCAATAAACATTATCTCGCCGCCGAAGCTGGTCCAGACCAGGCTTGTCACCACCCCTACCCTGTCCTCACCCCCGGCTGCTTCCTGGCTATACTTGGGAGGACCAAGCAGGGAGGTGATCATCTCCTCATCCACTGTCGGCAGGTCCATTTGTGACTCGTCCCGCAAAACCCGAAGCGCCAGCTTGCGGCACAGGGTGCCCACCTCCCGGTTCAGCCCCCGGACCCCTGACTCACGGGTATATTCCATGATCAACCGGTTCAAGGCGCCGTCGGTTATTTCCGGGACGATTTCGGTGAGGCCGTGCCCCTGCAGCTGCCTGGGCAGGAGGTATTTCCGGGCAATCACCAGTTTTTCCCGGGGCGAGTAACTGGAAAATTCAATAACCTCCAGCCGGTCCAGCAACGGCGCCGGCAGGCGGGAGACATCGTTGGCCGTGGCAATGAACATGACACCGGACAGGTCAAAGGGGATATCCAGGTAATGATCGACAAAGGCGCCGTTCTGCTCGGGATCCAGCACCTCCAGCAGGACCGAGGCGGGATCTCCCCGGAAATCCTGGCCGATCTTGTCGATCTCGTCCAGCATAAAGCAGGGGTTATTCACCCCGATCCGTCTGATTTCATTTATGATACGGCCAGGCATGGCCCCGGCATAAGTGCGCCGATGGCCCCGAATCTCAGCCTCGTCCCGCATGCCTGCCATGGACAACCTGACAAACTCGCGCCCCAGGGAAGAGGCCACGGCCAAACCAATGGAGGTCTTGCCCGTGCCCGGCGGACCGCTAAAACAAAGCACCGGTCCCTGGCTGAGCTGCATCTTCCTGCGACGACGGAGCACATCCTCCACCGTGGCCTTCAGATCGTCAAGCCGGATCGGCTTGGACAGGTAATGCGTCGCGCCCTTGCGCATGGCTTCAACAGCGCTGGACACGGTTGCGTACCCGGTCACCATGATGACGTCGGTCTCGGGCGAGACCTTGGCAATCTTCTCGATCAGGGTCAACCCGTCCATCCGGTCCATCTTCAGGTCCGTGATGATCACGTCAAAGAGCTCACCGGCCTCGACCAGCTGCAGCGCTTCCATGCCGTTGGTTGCTGCTTCAACCTTGTGCCCCTGACCTTTGAAAAAATGACTCAGGTTGGTCCGGGCGACCTCCTCGTCATCCACGATCAGGATCCGGGCCCGCTGCTGATTTTTCATGATCCTGGCGGCGAGAAACTCAAGGACCCTTACCTTGACCACGTCCAGACCGTAGTGGTGGGAGGTCATCACAGCCTCGGCCCGGTTCAGATCAAGATTATCCCTTGTCTCGTTAAACCAGGGAAGGGAGAGCAGAAGATCTATATAGTTGATGCCGATGGAGAACTCAGCGGCGATGGGATCGGTCTTGCCGAGCCGGTCAAGCTCGGTCCGGACCTGGGTGGCCACATAAGGAGGCAGGTCAGTTGCCGCAACCCTGACCTTCAGGTCACTGAGCAGCCGCGAGCCGGAGGATTCCGCCGGTTCCTGAGCCGACGGGCCGGTATTGTCTCTGGAAAACAGCCCCATTACACGCCCCTGAGAGTAATGAACTCGCAAAAAACCATAAACAACTGAGCACAACGACAACTCAGCATCCTGAATCCGGGATCGCTCACGGATACAAGGAGCATGTTACAACACTGGGGAGTCGGCTTCACGGCTTTTTGCGGATCCGGCAACTAAAACAAACGGCTGTTAATAAAAATGTGGGCGTAAATACTGGCGGCGTATCCCAGAGCCACGACAGGCATCCATTTCAGGTGAGCGCCAAAGGTGTAGGTTCCCCGGGCGGTTCCCATGAGGGCCACGCCGGCGGCCGATCCAATGGAAAGCAGGCTGCCGCCGACACCGGCGGTCAGGGTCACCAGGAGCCACTGGCCGAGCGGCATGGCCGGATCCATGGTAAGTACGGCAAACATGACCGGAATATTATCGACAATAGCGGAAAGGATTCCGACCAGCACGTTGGCATAGGTGGCGCCCAGACCCACATACATCTGGTGGGACACCATGGCCAGGTACCCGAACTGAGACAGGCCGCCCACACAGAGAATGACCCCGTAGAAAAAGAGCAGGGTATCCCATTCGGCCCGGGCCACCCGCTTGAAGATGTCAAAGGGATCGTCATGGGCCTCAATGGAAATGCCCAGGGGCCTGTCATACTCGTGCGACCGCTTCTCCACCCTTTTTATGTAATAGGAGAAAAAGCCCAGATATGAGAGGCCAAGCATCATGCCCGCCGCAGGGGGCAGTTCCAGAAAGTTGTGAAAAGAGACCGCCGTGACAATGGTCAGAAAGAAGAGCAGAATAATCCTTCGGGCCCCGAATTTCATGACCACCTTCTCGTCCAGGGGCGGCGGCACCTCCCTGGAAACGAACATGCTCATGATCGACGCCGGGATAACCCAGTTGATCAGGGAGGGAAAAAAGAGATAGAAGAACTGCCCGAACGTGGCCTGTCCCTTCTGCCAGACCATGAGGGTGGTGATATCGCCAAAGGGCGAAAAGGCGCCGCCGGCATTGGCGCCCACCACGATATTGATGCAGGCCAGGGCAATAAATTTTTTATTCTCCTTGGCAACGGCCATGACCACTGCGCCCATGAGCAGAGCAGTGGTCAGGTTGTCGGCAATGGGCGAGATAAGAAAGGAAAGCAGGCCGGTGATCCAGAAGACAACCCGCAGAGAGAAACCACGGGAAACCAGCCAGGAACGCAAAGCCTGGAAGACGTTTCGCTCGTCCATGGAGTTGATGTAGGTCATGGCGGCCAGCAGAAAGAGCATCAGCTCAGCATACTCAGTTATATTGTGGAGAATCGCCTCGTGCGCCTGCTCCGCGGGGATGCCGACCTGGCGATAGGTGAGGGCCAGCAAAATCCAGATGAACCCGGCTGCCATCATAACCGGCTTGCTCTTGCGCAGATGCGTGCGCTCCTCGAAAATAACCAGGATATAGGCCAGGACAAAGAGGGCCAGGGACGCATAGCCAAATGCCGTGGAGGTGAGGGACACTGCTGTCTCTCCGCCGCCGTGCCCGGCCGCGAAGGACTGAACCGCACTGCCCAGCAGGGCCATGCAGAAAAATGAGAATATCTTCATGGGTACATTCCTTATCATAAACTTTTTAAGCAATTGAAGGCACGCGACCGGAGCTCATTTGGCCCCAACTCCTTTTGCGCATACCGGGGATCCGGCATGGCTGACGAACGGTGCCCCGCCCCGCCAGTGGCGGGCAACGGGACAGCCCTTTCGGCCTGCCGGGACGAAAAGCGATCCGGAGTCAGCCAGAGACTCCGTAAAAGACCGCAATGGCGGCCATCATCACCACCAGGTAGAGAATGGTCATGCCGGCGCCTGCCTTGAAGTAGTCCTTGGTCGTATACCCGCCGGGCCGCATGATCAGGGCGTTGACCTGATGGGTCGGCAGGATAAAGGTGTTGGAACAGGCTACGGCAACCACCAGGGCGGCAATGCGGGGGTCAGCCCCGGCCGTGCCGGCCATGTTCATGGCCAGGGGCACCATCAGGACCGTGGCGCCCACGTTTGAGGCGACCAGGGTGAAAAAGGAAGTCAGCATGCCGATCACGGTCAACAGAATAATCGGCGACACCGTGCCCATGGCCCCCATGATGGTCTCGGCGATGAGCTTGGCCGCGCCGGTTTTTTCAAAGGCAATGCCCAGGGGAATAAGGCCGCCGAGCAGGAAAACCGTCATCCAGTCGACCGAATCATACGCCTCGTCAATGGAGAGGACATCGGTCAGGACCATGGCTATGGCGCCGGTAAGCAGGGCAATGGAGAGTTGAACATGGAAGCCCAGGATCATGACCAGGGACAGAATCAGACTGCCCACAGCAAACTTGACCTTGTCGGTCCGCAGGATCTCACCCTGCACTTCCTCGGTAAAGACAAGATCAGGCCGCTTCTTCAGGTAGTGGAACTGCTCCCAGGGCCCCTGCAGGAGCAGGGCGTCACCGGCATGCAGGGGCATGGTGGAGATATCACCCACAAAGGTCTTGTTCTCACGAAAAACCGCCAGGGGCGTTACTCCGTTTTTCTTTCTGAAGGAAAAGGAGCGCAGGGTCTTGCCGACCAGTTCCGAGCGGGGGGTGATGATGGCCTCCATGATACCGGCGTTGTTCGGCGAGAAGCTCTCGGCAAAAATCTCCAGATCTTCCTTCACCTCCCAGCCAAAGGACCGGGCCATCTTGGCAACCAGGTCGGGCGGGCCCTCAACAATTATGGTATCGCCGCCGCTGACCGTGTCCGAGTAGTCTGGAGACAGCGTTACAGTAGCGCCCTTGCTCGCAATGCCAAGCACGGTGGTAAAGAAAATGGGACGAAGGTCGAGTTCCTCCAGGGTTTTCGGCCCCTCAAAGGAATCCGGTATCCGGACCTCGAACAGGTTGCCGATATCATGGTAGGTCCGCTCGAGCTCACGGGACATGGGACCGCTACCGCCTTCCTCACCCTGTCCGGCCGGCAGAATAAAGCGACCAAACAGGACAAAGTAGCCCAGGGCCGCGACTATCAGGGCCAGGCCAACCGGGGTCACGGCAAATAATCCGAAAGGTTCCACATCCGGATTGGAGATCTTCATCACGTCATTGAGCAGAATGAGCGGACTTGATCCGATCAGGGTGATACAGCCGCCGATGATCGCGCAAAACCCCATGGGCATCAGGATCCGTGAAACCGGGATATTGGTCTGCCGGCAGATTCGCTTGGCCGCCGGCATGAACAGGGCCGCGGCCCCGATATTCTGCATGAAACTCGAGATAAAGGCAACAGTGCCTGAAATGAGAATCATGATCCGGCTCTCGCTTTTCCCCGCGAACTTGAGAAGAACCCGGGCCAGGGAGTTCATGGCGCCGGTCTTGTCCAGGCCAGCGCCTATAATGATAACCGCGATAATCGAAACCACCGCGTTACTGGACAACCCGCTGATGGCCTCCTTCGGTGTGACCAGCCCAAGCAGCGGCAGAATGATCATCATGATAATGCCGACAACGTCGACGCGTACCCATTCAAAAATAAATAATAATATTGCCAGGACCAGAACGGCCATGACCAGTATGATTGGTAAAGTCATTGTTACGGTTTCCTCAGCAAATTCTCGTTAGTCATATAAAACAACCAGGTCGGTTATGGACAGACAGGGGACGGCAACTCGTCACAGGGTTTGTAACGCTGCGATTTTACCTACCCATAATCTGCAGGTGGTCAGGGGTGCCGCAGGTTCATGCAGGCGCGACCGTGCGAAGATGCGGTGCCCCTGGTCACGTACAGGCGACGAGCTCATACGGGCGGCCCGGTGCCATAATGACCTGGCGACATATCCGTCAAGTTTTCCTCACCCGTGTTGCGCACGACCTCTCTTGCCTGTTTCATCGTTTTCTCCCTGACACCGGGGCCCCTTCCGGCTACGGCCCTGAAATTTGTCGGTTTCGTCTTCAGCCTGACTCCCCCTTCATCTGCAACCTGTATGCCGTTTTCCATCCCAATTTTGAAAAATCATGCTGCGGACGACCGGTAGGTTGACAGTTCTCCGGCACGCCCTTTTGAAACATGCGGGACAAGCGCATTGTTGCAGGATGAAACATTCCGGCACCACCCCCTCAATACGTAGAACAAACTGGTTTCCTTTGATGGACAAAACAGTTTTACCCAAAATCAACAGACACATTCCCGGATAAATGTTACAATACGCAACGTTGCTTCGTGCAACATGGTTGCCTTTTGCAACGTTGCGTCTTGCCCCTGTCCCTGGTACAGGAAAGACATGGGCAGTGGACAGAAAACACTTTGCAGGAAAGTGCCGCAGAAAAACAATGCTCCCCTGCAAACATGGTCCTGATTTTGCTTTGACAGGGGCTGTAGACTCTGGAACAGAATCTTGGCAGCCTCGCCCCCCTGCATCCACGAAAAACTGTACAGACTGATGATATCACTCAACCTGCGCCAGAAAATGATCGGCTGTTTCTGCCTGCACCTTATTTTCTACATTATTGCCGGGGCAGTTTTTCTCAAGGATTTCGACCTGTTAAATGACGACATCACCCTCCTGATGCACGCGGGCAATCTCAGTAACATTGCCCTGGAGATCCGCCGCTACGAAAAAAACTATATTATCAGGGATGACGAGGACGACTTTGCCCGGGTTCTTGCGTATGTGGAGGAGGCGCAGAAGGCGGTTCCGAAAGTAATTGATGACCTGAAAATCATGTCATCACCTTCCCACCTGGAGGACCTGGCCACCAAGCTGTCCGACTACCGCGTGGCCTTTCTTGAGCTGAAAGGGGACTGCTCCGCGGTTCAGGAGCTCAATGACTGCGCCGCGCTGGACACCGTCCGCAGACTGGGCCAGGAACTGGTCTCCATCACCGAAGATCTGGTCCGCTATGAACAGCGGAAAATGACGGAGTTCATAGCAACCCTGAAACGTCAACTGACCGAGGGAATCATATACCTGGCCCTGTTGTCGATATTTACCATCACCCTGTCCTATATCTCGATCATCAGGCCGCTCAGATCTGTTGAAAAAGCGGCCATCAACATCGCCAGGGGCACCTTTGCCCAACTGCCCGTGGACAGAAAAAAAGGAGAGGTGCGCAGCGTACTCCGCGCCTTTAACAAGATGGTCCAGGAGCTGGAGGAAAAGCAGGAACAACTGTTCCAGGCCAAGAAACTTTCATCCGTCGGCACCCTGGCCTCGGGTACGGCGCACCAGATCAACAACCCGCTCAACAACATCTCGACCTCCTGTCAGCTGGCCCTGGCCGAGGTTGATCCCGGGGAACAGCCCTTTGTCGTCCACATGCTGGAAACCATCAACCAGGAAACCCAGAGAGCCGGCGAGATCGTCCGCGGCCTGCTGGAGTTTTCCCGGGCCCAGACCTTTTCCATGCAGCCCTTTGCCCTGGCCGCAATCATCGACAAGGTCAGGCAGCTGGTTGCCGGGGAGATCCCGTCCGGCATCATCCTGGAGACCGACATCCCGGAGGACATGCTCCTTTATGTCGATGTACAGAAAATGGTGGAGGCCCTGCTGAACCTGACCATCAACGCTATCCAGGCCATCCCTGAGCCGCCGGGCACAGTATTTATAGGCGCGGAACCCGACGGGGAAAACAGGAACGCGATCATCACCGTGGCGGACACCGGCACGGGTATAGACAAGAACAACCTGCAGAAAATCTTTGACCCGTTTTTTACAACAAAGGACGCGGCTCACGGCACCGGCCTTGGCCTGGCCGTGGTCTACGGCATCATCAAAAAACAGCGCGGCACCATCCGGGTTGAATCCAAAAAAGGGAGGGGAACCCGCTTCATCATCACTCTGCCCCTGTACAGCGAGGGGGAAACCGCGCAGGACATGAGGACCAATGGCTGACAACAATTCCATAACAGTACTGCTCGTTGACGACGAACCCATCAATCTCCAGAACGTCGGACGCTTTCTGGAGCAAAAGGGTTTTGTCGTGTCAACCGCGGCCAGCGGCCGGGAAGCCCTCACTCTCCTGACCAGGACCCATTTTGATCTGGTCATCACCGACCTGAAGATGGGAGACATCGACGGCGTTGAGGTCATGAAGGCCGCCAAGGAGATCCATCCGGAGGTCGAAGTCATCATCGTCACCGGTTACGCCACGGTCAACTCGGCGGTTGAAGCAATGGCCAGGGGCGCCTTTTACTACCTGCCCAAGCCGATCAATCTCAAGGAGCTGCACGCCCTGGTCCTCCAGGCCACTGAAAAGACCATGTTGCGCCGGGAAATCAGCCGGCTCAAGAAACGGATCAAGGCCCAGCGAAACACCACCCAGTTCATCGGCCAGAACCCGGAAATTCTCAAGCTCAAGGATTCCATCGCCCATTTCGCCCAGCTGGACTGCAACATTCTCATCACCGGCGAGACCGGAACCGGCAAGGAACTGGTCGCCCGCACCATCCACGAACTGAGCCCCAGGGGCGACAAACGGTTCCTGCCCATCAACTGCGGGGCCATGACCGAAGACCTGATGGTCAACGAGCTGTTCGGCCACGAAAAGGACGCCTACACAGATGCCGGTTCCATGCGCCACGGCCTGCTTGAATCCGCCAACGGCGGGGTCGTCCTCTTTGACGAGATCGGCGAGATGCCTGTTACCATGCAGGTCAAGCTCCTGCGGGTCCTGCAGGAGAAAAAAATCATCCGGGTGGGCGGCACCAGGGAGATACCGATCGACGTCAGAATCCTGGCCGCAACCAACCGGAACCTGGAGGAGGACATCAGGAAAGGGACCTTCCGCCAGGACCTCTATTACCGGCTCAACGTCGTCCACCTGCATATCCCGCCGCTGCGGGAACGAAAAGACGACATCCCGCTCCTGACCAACTATTTTCTGGCCAAGTATGCGCCGGCCGGCACCCCCCGGAGCATGTCGCGGGACGCGATCGCGCGCCTGCTGGAGTATGATTACCCGGGCAATGCCCGGGAACTGGAAAACATTATCGAGAGGTCTCTGGCCCTGTGCGACACGACAGAGATCCAGCCGCACCACCTGCCCCCGGACCTGGGCCAAAGCCGCCGGTTCACGGTACCGGAGGCCCGGACCGACACGCCCAGCAAGAGCCTTGAGGAAAACGAGCGGGAGTATATCCTTTCGGTTCTGCAAAGCGTTGGCGGCAACAAGACCAAGGCCGCCAAGATCATCGGAATTGACAGGGTTTCACTCTGGCGGAAGCTGAAACGCTACGAGCAGAAGGGGATTGATACGGGATCCTCAAAAAGATGAGTCATCTTTTCTTGCCCCAGAGCGGATCCTGGCCGAACCTGTCCATCCACCAGTCTTCCGCGTCATAGACATGGCCTTCCGGCGGCACCAGCGGAAACCGGTAGCGTTCACAGTAACGCATGAGCAGTTCATAGGCACCGGCCAGCTCATACATCCGCTCCCCGCAGCCTTCACCGGTCCCATCACGGGTATCCGGGTGATGCAGGCGGCTGAGCCGGTGATAGGCCTTCTTTATTTCTGTCAGGGTCGCCTCTTCGCCGAGCCCCAGGGTCTGCCTGGCCTGATTGACGGCCTCCCATTCCTTGCGGGTCACGCCTTTTCTCCGCCGGTATTTTTCTTCCAGCTCTTTTCCCGGCCCTGCAGCAGCCGGACAATGTTCCGGTAATGTTTGGCCCAGATCATCAGGACCACGAAGGAAGCGAGAGCGATCTTCCAGGAGGGCTCCCTCAGGAACAGGAGTCCGGGGATAACGGCCAGGGAAGCCAGCAGTGAACCCAGGGAAACGAAACCGGACAACCCCACCGCCGCGACAAAGACCGCCAGGCACGGAAGCACAGCCCCGGGGGCAAGGAACAGAAAAACGCCCAGGCCGGTTGCCACCCCCTTGCCGCCCTTGAAACCGAGGTAGACCGGAAACATGTGACCGAGGATGGAGGCGGCCCCGCACAGGCCGACCACCACGGCGTCCGTGACCGGATCCGCCAACAGACGCGTCACCACAAACATCGGCGCGAACCCTTTGGCAATATCACAGAGCAATGTCAAGGCTCCCAGTTTTTTACCCAGCAGACGACTGACATTGGTGGCGCCGATGTTTTTGCTGCCCTGGCTGCGGATATCCACCCCCCTGCCCCTGGACAGAAGCAGGCCAAAGGGAATCGCGCCCACCAGGTAGGAAGCGGCAATGTAGAGAAAAGAAAGCGGGTCCATGCTCACACCTTGTTCCGGTTAAACACCACCTGCAGGCCGCAGGCTTCGCCGTAGCCGCGAATCTCTCCGGCCAGTTCCGCGACATAGGGGCAATCGGTTACGGCCAGAAGCGAGCGGCGGATCCGGTAGACCGGGGTCCGCTCCGGATCTTCCTCGAGCGGCTCCACCATGTAGGGGAAAATCTGCGGCCGCCGGCATACTTCAGGCCGGGTGTCATACACCAGGCAACGGCCTGTTTGCTCTTCCAGATTGGGACAGCGGGACAGCTTTGGCAATATCATGCTCCAGCCGGTCCGCCAGCGGACCAGGAGCGGTTCTTCCGCTCGATAAAAGGGTGAGCCGTCCAGCATCAGCTCTTCCGGATCGCCTGAACGGCGGGCCCGGCTGGCCTCGCAGTCGCAGCGGCGCAGAGAAAAACGTTCCGCCTCGGCTTCCGTCAGCGGTATCTCAAAAAATTCCTGGGCCATGGAACCATCCGGACCGATGCAGCAAAGCGTGCAGCCACAGGGGGCGCAAAGCAGGGAATTGATCCGTTCAAGCTCCCTGGTCAGTACGTTCTGGATAACAAGGGCCCTGAGACCGGTTTCAGGATCGACCAGCTGATCGTTTTCATCAACCACCAGGACATCCGCCCTGTCCGGCTGTCGCAGCGCTTCCAGACCAGCCAGAATATTCCGGTACCCGCGCAGAGCCTCGCGGGGACGATCATACACCCTTCCGGCCACCTCAAGAGAGCCGGGCAGTCCCGCAAGCACCCCGGCGACCGATACCGCCTCCCCCTCCAGATAGAGATCCGCCACCAGGGAAACCAGCGGCAGCACCGGTTGTCCAAGCAGTCGCACCCCGTCCGCGAACATTTTTTTCCTGTGTTGTTTCGTCATACGTTCTCCAGGATAATGACGAAGAGAGCGTACACAAAACAGACCTGAAAAACAACCTGCCTGTTCCTGTTCCCGCCGGGTTGCGGATCACGGTTCTTTTTAGTGGCGAACCGCATCCCTTTACAGTAAGGAAGATCATGAATACTGTCAGAGATACACATCAAGCCCAAAACAGAACACGGAACCATGCCTATTCTTGATATAGTGACATTTCCCGATCCGATCCTGCGGCGCAAAGCCGCCAGGGTCACAAAATTTGACGACGACCTGAAACGACTGGCCGCCGACATGGGAGAGACCATGTACGCCGCCTCCGGCATCGGCCTGGCCGCCAACCAGGTCGGTGTCCTGCAGCAAATCATCGTGGTTGACGTCTCCACCGGCGAAGGCAACCGGCAGTTCACCACCTTTGTCAATCCGGTCCTCTCTGACGGCGAGGGCAGCGAGGTGGACGAGGAGGGATGTTTAAGCGTCATCGAATACACCTCCACGGTCACACGGTTCAGGAAGGTCAAGCTGACCGCCCGAAACCTGGACGGCAAAAAGATTGAACTCATTGCGGAGGACCGGTTCGCCCGGGTCCTCCAGCACGAGATTGACCACCTGCACGGCAAGCTCTTTATCGACCGGATCAGCGCCCTGAAACGGGGGCTGTATAAAAAGAAGCTCAAAAAAATCCTGCGGGACAGGACATGAGCGGCATGCGCATCATCTTCATGGGCACCCCCGACTTTGCGGTGCCGTCGCTGGCCGCTCTGCTGAACAGCCCGGACACGGTTGTGGCCGTGGTCTGCCAGCCGGACCGCAAAAAAGGGCGCGGCCGCAAACTGCAGCCGCCTCCGGTGAAAAAACTGGCCCTGGAGCATGACCTGCCGGTGCTTCAGCCCGCCACCGTCCGCACTGACGATTTCCTGGATGAAATCCGCAAACGTGAACCAGACCTGATCGTGGTGGCGGCCTACGGCAAGATCCTGCCCGGCACCCTGCTCAACGCGCCGCGCCACGGGACCATCAACGTCCATGGTTCCCTGCTGCCCAGGTACCGTGGCGCCGCTCCCATCCAGTGGGCTCTTATCAACGGGGACACGGAAACCGGAATCACCATTATGCAGATGGACGAGGGCATGGACACCGGCGACATTCTCCTGTCCGCGACGACTCCCATCAGCGGTGAAGATACGGCCGGATCCCTGTTTGCCAGACTGGCCGAGCTTGGCGGCGAAACCCTGACCCGGGCCATCTCTCTGCTCAAGCAGGGAAAACTCATCCCGGTCAAACAGGACGACACCCGGGCCACCCGGGCGCCCATGCTGACCAAGGAGATGGGCCGCCTGGACTGGTCACGAAGCGCGCAGGAGCTGCACTGCCTTGTCCGCGGCCTGGATCCCTGGCCCTCGGCCTACTCGTTTCTGGAGGGCAGACGGTTGCGCTTCTTCCGGCCGGAAGTTCTCGAAGGCACGGTCAACGAGCCGCCGGGAACCCTGTGCCGGGCCGACAGAAACGGGCTGCTGATTGCCACCGGCAGCAACTACCTGCGGATCCGCGAAATCCAGCCCGAGGGCAAAAAACGGCTCGCGGTGCAGGCCTGGCTCTGCGGCCGGCAACCTCCCATAGGCGAACGGCTCACCTGATGCGTATCGGTTTTCTCGACTGTTTTTCCGGGATCAGCGGCGATATGCTCCTGTCCGCCCTGCTGTCCGCGGGCCTGGACCCGGCAGATCTGACCCGGGAACTGGACCGGCTGAACATTGCGGGTTTCCGCCTGAACATCTCCGGGACAACCCACTCTTCCATCCGGGCCTGCCGGGTCCGGGTCCAGGTCGATGATCCCCAGCCCCACCGCAACCTGGCTGCCATAACCCAAATCCTGGATAACGCTTCCCTGGCGGAACCGGTCCGGGAGCGGGCGCTCCGGATCTTTACCGCCCTGGCCGAGGCCGAAGCCAGGGTGCACGGCTGCGCCGCAGCTGAAATCCACTTCCACGAAACCGGCGGCCTGGACACCATCATCGACGTGGTAGGCGCGGTGCTCGGCCTGCGCCTGCTGAATATCGAGAAACTCTTCTGTTCGCCCCTGCCGCTCGGGCCGGGCCGGGTCCGCTGCGACCACGGCGACCTGCCCCTGCCCGCGCCTGCGGTCTGCGAACTGCTGAACGGCATCCCTGTTTATGGCGAAACAATCGAACAGGAGCTGGTTACCCCCACCGGCGCCGCCCTGATCCGGGTCCTGGCCGAAGAGTTCGGGCCCATGCCGCCCATGCGGATCCGCGCCACCGGTTACGGCGCAGGATGCCGGGAGAGAACGGACGGACGGCCCAACCTGCTCCGCCTGATCATTGGCGAAAGTTTTGCGGCGGAAGAGGCGCAACAGGTGGATGTCATTGAAACCAGCCTGGACGACTGGAGCCCCGAAACCTGGCCCCATGTGGCCCGGGAACTCCTCGCTGCCGGAGCCCTGGACGTCATGCTTATCCCGGCCCAGATGAAAAAGGGCCGGCCCGGCTTTCTTGTACGACTTGTCTGCGATCCGGTCGCGACTCCGGCGTTACAGGATATTCTCTTCCGGGAAACCTCAGCCATCGGCCTGCGCAGCCACCGGCAATGGCGCCGCACCCTGCCCCGGGAGGCGGTCACGGTCACGACCCCCTGGGGCCCGGTCCGGGCCAAAAAAATTGAAACACCGGCCGGGACGGTCATCACGCCGGAGTATGAGGAGTGCGGCCGGCTGGCCCGGGCCAACGACATCCCGATCAGCCGGGTGTATGACGCCGTGCGGGGCCGTGGCCCGACACCCTCCGGAGAGGAGTAGAAAATGGACCGAATCTTCATGTTTATCGCCACCGGGGCCGGAACAGGGTACCTGCCCAGGGCGCCCGGCACCTGGGGCTCACTGCTGGGCGTGGCCCTCTGGTTCGTGTGCCGCGACCTGGAGCCGCCCCTCTACACCGGGGTTATTCTGGGTCTTTTTATTCTCGGTACCGTCAGCGCCGGAGCCGCGGAAAAAATAGCCGACCGGGCCGATCCGGGCCTGGTGGTCATTGACGAGGTGGTCGGCCAGATGATCGCCCTGATCGGCGCACCGCACCACCCGGCAGCGCCCGTGCTTGCCTTTTTTATCTTCCGGGTCCTTGACATCCTCAAGCCCTTTCCGGCGAACTGGCTGGACCGCCACATCCACGGCGGCCTGGGCATCATGCTTGACGACGTGGCGGCAGGCCTCTACACCCTGCTGCTCATGCATCTTCTCTACCGTTTTGCCTGGCCCTGATCCATGTGCATTGATTTCCACACCCACGCCTTTCCCGACCACCTGGCTGCCACGGCCATCCCCTACCTGGAAAAGGAAGGCAATATCCAGGCCCGGCTGGACGGCACCACGACCGACCTGCTGCGCTCCATGGACCGGGCCGGAATAGACAAAAGTGTTCTCTGCTCCATTGCCACGCGACCGGAACAGTTTGACGCCATCCTGGCCTGGTCCGGGGCGATCCGTTCCGAACGTCTTGTGCCGCTGCCCTCGGTCCACCCGGAATCCGAAACACTGACGGAACAGATCAGGAAAGTGGCGGACGCCGGTTTTGTCGGGATCAAGCTGCACCCCTATTACCAGCAGTTTACCATGGACGAAGAACGTATCTTTCCTCTCTACGAGGCCCTGATACGGCACAACCTGCTGCTGGTCATCCATACCGGCTATGATATCGCCTTTCCCAGGACCCCGCTCTGCACCCCTTCCCGGATCCTTGCAGTCAGCGAACGGTTCCCTGATCTGCTCCTGATCACCACCCACCTGGGCGGCTGGGACGACTGGGACGAGGTGGAGAGGCTGTTAATCGGCAAACCGATCCATATGGAGATCTCCTTTGCCCTCGATTTCCTGGAGCCGGAGCAGGCCCGCCGCATGCTGAGCGCGCATCCATCCGACTATCTCCTCTTCGGCTCCGACTCCCCCTGGGCCGACCAGGGAGAGAGCCTGGGCATGCTCCGCGCCCTGAACCTGCCCGACGGACTGATCCGGAAAATAACACGGCATAACGCCGAAACCCTGCTGACCCGGGTCGGGCGCTGAATCGGGATATACGGTGTAAATGTGTCGTAGCGATATTGACATATCCACGCGTTTCCTGTAAGAATGTGAATTTCAATATTTTTGAGAAGGAGAGGCCGCCGACGGTCAGGGGGACAACAGGACACCCCGCGTATCAACGGATGTCCGGGCTCTTCATGTACGCAATAATAAAGACATGCTCACTGGTGGTATTCCATGCCTAAGAAAAAAACAGAGACGACCCCCCTGTTCAGCGCCGAGGTGATCGCCGAGCCCGGCGGCGCCCACCTGAACAGCTGCTTTTCCTGCGGCGCCTGCTCCGGAATCTGTCCGGTCAGCCAGGCCATTCCGGAATTTGATCCCCGCAAGATCATCCACATGGTGCGCATGGGCCTGGCCGAACGACTGCTGTCGTCGGACCTGCTCTGGTACTGTTCCGGTTGCCGCAGCTGCGTGTTTGTCTGCCCGCAGGACGTCAACTTTGCCGATATCATGAAGGCCCTGGCCTCCCTGGCCATGGAAAAGGGCTATGTCACCACCGAACAGCTGGTGGAAAAGGGCAAGGCCGCCGTGGTCAGCCGCGATCTCTGCGTGTCCTGCCTCACCTGTGTCCGGGTCTGTCCCTGGGAGATCCCCAGAATCGACGACGGCTATGCCGCCATTGATGTCGAGGAATGCCGGGCCTGCGGCATCTGTGTATCTGAATGCCCGGCCCGGGCCATTACCCTGAACGAATCCGAAGACGAGCGGCTGCTCGCCGCCTGCGGTGCATAACCATAAGGAGAATACGATGAGCTTTACTCCTGACATACAACTGTTCAGCTGCCATTACACCTCGCAGCAGAGCTGTGCCGACGGCGGCACCGAACTGGAAAAACTCGATTTTCCGGGGAGCGTTACCCTGAACCGGGTAGCCTGCACCGGCAAGCTGCAGGAGATCACCCTGCTCAAGGCCTTTGAAAACGGCGCCGACGCCGTCTATGTCGTGGGCTGTCCGGTTGACACCTGCCACAACGTCAAGGGCAGCCAGCGGGCCGCCAAGCGCGTTGCCTCGGTGAAAAGGGCCATTGGCGAACTCGGCATTGAGGAAGACCGGGTCGAGATGTTTCACCTTGAACGCGGTCTGCACCCCGAGTTTGTCGACGCCGCCAGGGAGATAGATGAGAGAGTGCGCCGGATGGGC
>JAJRTB010000190.1 GCA_024278495.1 Deltaproteobacteria bacterium | reverse complement strand
CGGCCTGCTGGCCGGCAGCGCGGTTCAGCTGGGGTATCAGGCACTGGGCGTTGTCGTGGTCGGTGTCTATGCCTTTGCGGTCAGCTGGATCATTCTCAAGGCGGTGCAGACGACCATGGGGTTGCGCCTTGACGCGGAAAGCGAGGTGCAGGGGCTCGATTACGCGGAGCATGCCGAGACGGCATACAGTTAACGCATATTTCACAAGCGGCCTGCTGCGCGACGACCTTTATGAAATATCCGGGTTAGCCTGAGCAGTACCGCGCATCCACTACCCGGGTGCGGGTCCCGGGACTTGACAAGCAGAGTGACGAAAGGGGCAGACATTTCAGCACACCAGTGAGGTAGGGCTATGAAGAAAATTGAGGCCATTATAAAACCGTTCAAACTTGATGACGTGAAGGAGGCCCTGAACGGTCTTGGTATCAAGGGGATGACCATCTCCGAGGTCAAGGGGTACGGTCGCCAGAAGGGACACACCGAGGTCTATCGCGGTGCCGAGTATGTGATTGATTTCCTGCCGAAGCTGAAGGTTGAGATTGTGGTGCCGGCAGACCGGGTCGAAGCGGTGGTCGACGCCGTTGTCGGGGCGGCTAAAACAGGTAAAATCGGTGACGGCAAGATATTCGTGCTGCCGGTGGAGAGTGTTGTCCGGGTCCGGACCGGAGAGAGGGACCAGGAGGCGCTTTAATGGCAGTCACCCTCCATGCCGAACGCGAGGCCCTGGAGGAGCTCTGGAAACAGGGCATTTCCGGGCACGAGCTGCTCAGACGGCAGACCGGTATGGCGGATACCTTTATCATTGATCATTTTGAACATTCCGCCGCGGTTGAGAGCGCGGCCGGAAACATAGCCCTGGTGGCCCTCGGCGGGTACGGCCGCAACGAGCTGTATCCCTATTCGGATATTGATCTTCTGCTTCTGCATGACCGCAAGGCCGCGAAATATATGCGGGACGTGGCTGAGTCGATCCTCTATCCCCTCTGGGACAGTGGATACGAGGTCGGTCATTCCGTTCGGACTCCGGGGAGCGCGGTCAAGTTTGCCCGTGAGGATTTTTTTTTCCAGGTTTCACTGTTGGACGCCCGCCTGCTGACCGGGTCCCGGGCGCTGTTTGCCGATCTGTCGCAGAGGTATAGAAAAAAAATCCTTGACGGAAATCGCCGCAGCTTCGTGGAGGCCATGGAGCGGTTCAGGGAGGAGCGGCGCCGGAAATATGGCAGCCACAGCTACCTGCTTGAGCCGCACATCAAGGAGGGCAAGGGCGGCATGCGCGATATCCAGGCCATGCTGTGGGTTTCCAGGGCCGTTTTCGGGTTGCGTGATCTTGCGGCCATTGAAGACGCGGGAGTGCTGGACGGTCGTGACCGCAGGGCGTTTGAAGAGTCGTGGAACATGCTGGTCAGGATCCGTAACAGGCTGCACTACATCAGCCGCCGTAAGAATGACCAGCTGTTTTTCGAGTACCAGGAGGAGATGGCCGACGCCTTTGGCTACCTGGATTCAAGCGGAATGCTCGGGGTCGAGCACTTCATGCGCGAGGTGTACGGTCACCTGCAGACCGTGGCGGTGGTGACGGATCTCTTTTTTGAACATGTGCGCGAGGTCGTCATGCGAAGGCCCGGCAGCCACGCCGAGAAACAGCTGGAAAAAGGTATCGTGGTCCGGGACGGGACCATCCGGATCGGCCTGAAAGCGGCAGAGTTGCCCGGCCGGCCGCATCTGCTGATGCGCCTCTTTCTCCAGTCAGCCAAGACCGGTCAGCCCCTGCACCATCGGGCCCGCCGGCAGGTCACGGCGCACCTGGACCTGGTCGATGACGGGTTTCGCGCTTCCCGGAGGGTGGCACGCGCCTTTTTCGAGCTTTTGTGCGAAAGCCGCGAGCCGGTGCCGGTGCTGGAAGCCATGCTCGAGACCGGCCTGCTGAACGCCTATATTCCGGAGCTTGCCCAGGTGGAATCCCTGGCCCAGCACGACCTGTATCACATTTACACGGTCGACCGTCATCAGCTTGAGACCGTGGGAGAACTTGCCGCGCTGCGGGAGTCGGAGCGGGAACTGTTCATGGGGCTTTCGTCGCCGCATCTGCTCTTCCTGGCCGCGTTGCTGCATGACGTGGGCAAGGGCAGGAACACGGATCACTCCGAGCTGGGCGCGGATATTGTCCGTGCGATCGGCGCCAGGATCGGGCTGGCGGCAGCGGAACAGGAGTGTCTGTCTTTTCTGGTCCGTTATCATCTCTACCTGCCGGAAAACGCCCTGCGGCGGGACCTGGAGGACGCGGAGTTTATTCGCGCCGGCGCGGACCTGGTGGGTGACCTGGACCGGCTGGTCATGCTGTACCTGCTGACCATAGCCGATTCCAGGGCAACTGGGCCGTCGGCCTGGAGCGGATGGAAAGCGTCGCTGCTGGCCGATTATTTTCTCCGGATCAAGGCGTGTCTTGAGGCGGCCTGTACCGTGGAGCGGCCGCCGCTGGTCGAGGCGGGTGACGCCCAGGGGGTCGAGTGGCTGCGCTCCCGGATCAGGGGACTCATCGCCTCGGACCGGGTTCGCATTGACCTGGATGTGCTGCCGGATGATTACCTGTTGAGCTTCAGTCCGGACCGGGTGGCGCAGCACCTGCGGATCCACGCGGACAAAGAGGCGCTGCTGCAGCAGAAGGTGCTGCTTGTTCCCGAAGAACGCCAGGGCCACTGGTCCCTGCTGGTCATGAGCCGGGATCGTTCCGGCCTGCTGGCCAAGTTGTGCGGTGTCCTGGCTTTACATAATTTGAGTGTCCTTGGCGCCCGGATTTTTACCTGGCCGGACCAGACCGCGGTTGACGTGCTCAACGTTGTGCCGGTCGCCGGGTTGGAGTTTGGTGAGCAGGACTGGGAGGCCCTGGAGAAGGACATCAACCTGGCGGTCAACTACCGGCTGGATGTGGGCAGTCGGTTGCACGACAAGGTTATGGGTGCCGGTCTCAGGTCAAAACGACAGGTGCAGCAGCTCAGGCAGGAGGTAATAATAGACAATTCCGCCTCACGGCGTTATACGGTTATTGAGGTATACGCGGCAGATCGGCCCGGCACCCTGTACCGGCTGGCGCAGACCCTGGCTGATTTCGGATTTGAAATCCATCGGGCCAGGATCGCCACCGAGGTTGAACAGCTTATTGACATTTTTTACGTTTCCTTCAGGGACGGACGCAAGATGGAGGATCCCGCGCAGGTTGCCAAGGTACGGGAAGCCCTCCTCTGCATTCTGGAGAAGGAGCCGGTGGCCGCTTGAGAGCACGAGGGCGGCTGCGGGATTTAGGTATTTATTTCCGGCTTGTGCCGGGTATGCATTTCGCAATCATAAAATAAAAGGAGTTTGATCATGACACGCGATGAAATAATGAAAATCATTGAAGAGGAAAACGTCAACTTTTTCCGCCTGCAGTTTGTCGATATCTTCGGATTTATGAAGAATATCGCCATCCCCCGCAGCCAGATCGAAAAGGCCCTGGACGGCCAGATGATGTTTGACGGCTCATCCATTGACGGTTTTGTCCGCATCAACGAATCGGACATGTATCTGAAGCCGGACTATGACACCTTTGTTGTCCTGCCCTGGCGGAATCAGGAAGGCGTCAATGCCGCCCGGATCATCTGCGACGTGTACAAGTCGGACGGCACCCCGTTCGAGGGCTGTCCCCGGGTCAACCTGAAGCGGGTCCTGGCCGAGGCCAGGGATATGGGGTACACCATGAACGTGGGCACCGAGTGCGAGTTCTTCCTCTTTGACAAGGATGAAAACGGCAAACCCACGGTCAACACCCATGACGTGGCCGGGTATTTCGACGTGGATCCGGACGACTCCGGCATCAACTGCCGGCGTGAGATCATCGAGACCCTGGAGGCCATGGGTTTTGAGATCGAAGCCTCCCATCACGAGGTTGCCGAGGGCCAGCATGAGATCAACTTCAAGTATGCCGACGCCCTGACCGCGGCCGACAACACCATCACCTACAAGTGGGTTGTCCGCTCCATCGCCGCCCAGCACGGTCTGCACGCCACCTTCATGCCCAAGCCGGTTTTCGGTATCAACGGCTCCGGTATGCACACCAACCAGTCCCTGTTCAATCTGGACGGCACCAACGCCTTCTACGATGAAAAGGGTCCCCTGCAGCTGAGTGAGACCGCCTATCAGTATATCGCCGGTATCCTGAAAAACGCCCGCGGCTTTTCCGCCGTCACCAACCCGCTGGTCAACTCCTACAAGCGCCTGGTGCCGGGTTACGAGGCCCCGGTATACGTGGCCTGGTCCGCATCCAACCGTTCCGCCCTGGTTCGTATTCCCGCCTCCCGCGGCATCGGAACCCGGACCGAGGTCCGCTGCCCGGATCCGACCTGTAACCCCTATCTGGCCCTGGCCATGATGTTGAACTCCGGCCTGGACGGGGTCAAGAACAAGCTTGAGGCACCGGCTTCCATTGATGTGGATATCTTCAAGATGACTCCGGCCGAGAAAGATGCCGCCGGTATTGCTTCCATGCCGGCCAACCTGGAAGAGGCCGTCAATGCCCTTAAGGAAAATCCGATTGCCAGGGAGACTCTGGGCGAGCATATTTTTGAGAAGTATATCGAGGGCAAGACCCGCGAGTGGGATTCCTTCCGCACCGCGGTTACGGATTGGGAGATCGACAACTACATGAAGAATTTCTAAGTTTTTTTT
>JAJRTB010000189.1 GCA_024278495.1 Deltaproteobacteria bacterium | reverse complement strand
CCCATCTGCTCACGGGTCAGAAAGATCTGCTCGTAGGAGGCCGTATCCATGAAGTGGAACTCGTCGTCCTGGGAGTAGAGAAACTGCATGGTCCGCTCCTCCAGGTCCGGCTTCTCAAACTTGTCGTTGGAACGGTAGGTATGGGTGAACTGGGTCCCGGTGATCATGTTCCTCATCTTGGTCCGGTACAGGGCCTGGCCCTTGCCCGGCTTGGAAAACTCAAATTCGGTAATGATATACGGCTCGCCGTCGATCTGAATCTTGAGCCCCTTGCGTAAATCCGATGCGCTGTACATAAACTGTTCCTTTTGCAAAATATTTGCCAAGCATCCGCCCGGCGGCGGCCGCCTTCGTTGCCGTCACGGACCAATCGACCCGCCAGCCGCGGTAAAGGCCGGGTCAACCGGAATCCATCAGGCCGATAATGTTACGGGATGGCGGTCATTTTTGCAACTTCTTCCTCATCTTTTCTTGTCATCCGGGCCGAACTTTTATACAGTTGAAAGCTGATTTTTCAAGCCAGACGCAAACCAATTCCAGCCAACGTTCATGACTGTTACAGCAGGTATACTTTCCGACACCCATTTGGCCGGCGCCGAGCCGGAATTCATCCGGTTGGTGGATCACTGTTTCAAGGACTGCGAGGTCATCATCCATGCCGGCGACCTGACTTCCACCCGGGTACTGGACGCCTTTGAGGGGCGAACCGTGTACGCGGTCCACGGCAACATGTGCGACCTTTCCGTCAGCCGGGCCCTCCCCCGTGAGCGGACCTTTCAGCTCGGAAAATTCACCATCGGCCTGACCCACGGCGCCCACCTCGGCCGGGATATCGAGGGCAACCTCTGCAACCTGTTTCCGGAGGTTGACTGCATGATCTACGGCCACACCCACCGGCCGGTCTGTCACCGCCAGGGCTCTGTTCTGATCGTCAACCCGGGCGCCTTCCGGGGCACCGGACGCTACGGCGCGCCCGGCACCTACGCTCTCCTGGAAGCGGGAGACGAGCTGACCTGCACCCTGCACGAGGTGAGCCTGCCATGATTTCCGCTCCCTGTCCGGTCAAACGGGCCTGTTCCGGGGCAGGATTCTTTTTCCGGGAGACGCGACATGGGTAAACCGCCGCTCAAAATGACTCCCATGCTCCGGCAGTACCTGGAGATCAAGGAGCAACATCCCGGGACCATCCTCTTCTACCGGATGGGTGATTTCTACGAGATGTTCTTTGACGACGCAGTTGTCGCGGCCCGGGTGCTCGGCATCACTCTGACTTCGCGCAGCGGCAAGGACGAAGAAAACAAGGTGCCCATGTGCGGGGTCCCTTTCCATGCCGTATCCGGCTACCTGGCCAAGATGGTCAAGGCCGGGTACCGGGTGGCCATCTGCGAACAGACCGAAGACCCCAAACAGGCAAAGGGCATAGTCAGACGCGAGGTGGTCCGGGTGGTTACCCCGGGGGTCACCACCGAGGAGCAGCTCCTTGACGACAGGAGCAACCGTTTTGTCTGCGGCCTTGTCCTTCATACGGGCGGCAAAAAACAGGTGCGGGCGGGGCTGAGCTTTCTCGATGTTTCAACCGGCGATTTCCTGGTAACGGAACTTGAGTCCGACCCCGGGAACACGGAACCGATTGTGGAAGAACTCACCCGGATGCAGCCGGCCGAGCTCATCCTCACCGAGACGGACCGTGAGGCCCTTGCGGAAACGCTCACCACCCTGCAGACCCTGCTGCCCGGCCTCTGCCTCACCACCCGGGCCGAGATGCACTTTGAGCCGGAAACGGCACGCCTGACCCTGACCGATCATTTCCACACCGCCAACCTGTCCGGTTTCGGCTGTGACTCGATGGACGCCGGTATCCGCGCTGCCGGGGCCCTGCTTGCCTATATCCAGGACACCCAGAAGACCGATCTCTCATTTATCCAGCGGCTCCGCCCCGTAAACCGCAGCGGCTACCTCATCATTGATGACTCGTCCCGGCGCAACCTGGAGCTGACCGAAACCATCATCGGCTCCAAACGCGACGGCTCCCTGCTAGCGGTCATGGACAAGACCCTGACCCCGATGGGAGCCAGGCTGCTGCGCAACAGGGTTCTCTTCCCCCTCCAGGACCGGGCCGGAATCCAGGCCCGGCTGGACGCGGTCAAACTGCTGCTGGAAGACCCGGAGCGACACCGGGCCGTCCGGCGGGTCCTTGAGGGCATCTACGACCTGGAGCTACTCTGCAGCCGCCTGGTCCTGGGCCACGGCAATGCCCGCGACATGAGCAGCCTGAAAATCTCCCTGGGCCGCCTGCCGGAGCTGAAAGAGCTGCTGGCCGACATTCCGGCCGGTCTGCTCCACGAGATCTGCGGCGAACTCGACGTGCTGGAGGACCTGCATGAACTTATCGACCGGGCCATCCGGGACGACGCGCCGGTCACCATACGGGACGGCAACCTGATCAGGGAGGGCTATAATGACGAACTGGACCGCTTGATCCACCTGCTGCGTGACGGCAAGGAACTGATCCTGGGCCTTGAGCAGAAGGAACGGGAACGGACCGGGTTCAGCAAGCTCAAGGTCGGTTATAACAAGGTATTCGGCTACTATTTCGAGGTCAGCCGGGCCCAGGCCGCGGGCAAGGAGATTCCGGCCGACTTTATCCGCAAACAGACCCTGGTCAATGCCGAGCGGTTCATTACCCCGGAGCTCAAGGAGCTGGAGAACAGTATCGGTTCGGCACAGGAAAAACGGCTGGAGCTGGAATACCGGCTCTTCAGTGAGATTCGCAACCACATCGCGGCCCAGAGTGAACGGATCCTGGCCGCCGCGACCCGGATCGCCCGGATCGATTTCCTGGCCGGGCTGGCTGAAATCGCCAAACGCTTCCACTACACCATGCCCAGGGTCACGGATGGCGATGAAATCATCATCAGGGCCGGTCGCCACCCGGTGATCGAACAGGCCATGGAGCCGGGCCGCTTCGTGCCCAACGATATCGATCTGGACCAGGAGACGAACGAGCTGCTGATCATCACCGGCCCCAACATGGCCGGCAAGTCAACCGTCCTGCGCCAGACCGCCCTCATTGTTCTGATGGCCCACGTGGGGAGCTTTGTGCCGGCCGACAGGGCAGAGGTGTGCATCGTGGACCGGATCTTTACCAGGGTCGGGGCAATGGACGACCTGCGCCGGGGCCAGTCCACCTTCATGGTCGAAATGAACGAAACCGCCAACATCCTCAACAACGCCACCGACCGCAGCCTGGTTATTTTAGATGAAATCGGCCGGGGCACCTCGACCTATGACGGCCTGGCCATCGCCTGGGCCGTGACCGAGGAGCTGGCCGAAAAAAACGGACGGGGCGTCAAGACCCTTTTTGCCACTCACTACCACGAGCTGACCGACCTTGCCGCCACCCACGAGCGTATCCAGAACTACTCCATCGCGGTGCGGGAATGGAACGATACCATTATATTCCTGCACCACCTGGTCAAAGGCGCCACCAACCGCAGCTACGGCATCCAGGTCGCGTCCCTGGCCGGGGTTCCGGACAAGGTTATCCGCCGGGCCCATGAGATTTTGAAAAATATCGAAAAGGGAGAATTCACCAGGAATGGTGAGCCGGCCATCGGCGTCTCAAAACGGGCCGGCACAAAAAAGGAAAAACAACCAAACCAGTTAACGCTCTTTCAGCCGGCCCGGGATCCGGTCCGGGACCTGCTGGAGAGCGTGCAGCCCGACAGAATGAGTCCGCTGGAGGCCCTGCAGCTCCTCTACGACATCAGGGCCATGCTGGACAGCGACTGACAGACCCGCTCATGACGATTTTACTGGAATTTATCCGCCCTTTTCATGATAATACGTTGCAAAGAATGGGTATTCCCGCGACAGGGGCTGTCCGCACTCCTATGGTTCTTCCACGTAACGCATGATACGACAAAAATCATCCGTCTCCATCCTGGTGTCCCTGGTCCTGTTCATGCTGAGCGGACCGGTTGCGCAGATTTCGGCCGCAGACGGGAACACGGGAGCGACCGGTGTCCCGGAAGCGGTATCTGCCCGGTACCAGGAGGCCAAGGATTATTACTATCTCCTGATCCGGGACAAGACAATTCAGAACAAACGGGCCAACTGGCAGAGAGGGATTCGCGATTTCCGCCGGATCTACCTGGATGACCCCAAGGGCGCACTGGCCCCCAGGAGCCTCTTCATGATGGCCAAGATGTACTACCGGATGTATATGAAATTTCATAACCGGTCCGACCTTGACGAATCCATTGCCTACTACAACAATATATGGACCATTTTTCCGGAAAACAGCCTGGCTGACGACGCCCTGTACTGGAGCGCCGAAATTTACCGCAAGGACAAAAACAACCCGACCCAGGCGGCGAAACTGCTCAAAACCCAGGTTATGCGTTTTCCGCACGGCGACAGGTACGCCCAGGCATTAAATCGCCTGCGGGAGCTGGACGCGGCCCATGGCACAGGCCTGCCGCGGGAACTCACGGACTCCGGCGCCATGGCACAGCTCGCAAAAGTCCTCCCCGTGCAATACTGGTCTTCTGACGACTACACCAGAATCGTTATCCGCTCCTCTGCTCCCGTGACCTATACATCCAGTCTGCTGACCGGGAAAGAAAACAAAACCAGGCGGCTCCATATCGACTTCAACCAGAGCACCATTGAAGAAAAGTACACAACACCGGTCCCCGTCAGGGAAGGCATCCTGCGCCGGATTCACTCCTCCCGGCTCGATCCGTCCACCGTCCGGGTAGCGCTGGAGGTCACGGCGATCTCTTCCTATAAGATCTTCAGCCTCGACGATCCGTTCAGGGTCATTGTCGACGTGCGCGCCCCCCGCAAAACCATTGCCACCTCCAAGCCCCTGCCCCGGGTAGGCCGGGAAAAAATTCCGGCGGCCCGCCGGAACGAAAACCCGTCACCCGTCACGCCTGAGCTGAAAGCGACCCGCAAACGCCCTGTTGCTCCCGGAACAAAATCCCTCAGCCACACAGGCCGGCCGGAAACCTTTATTGTCCTGGATGAAATGAACAAGTGGAAACCCGGGACGCCTGAATCCCCTGCAAAAGGAAGCCCGCCCCGGAACCTGTCCCTGGCCCAACAGCTTGGTCTCGGGGTCAGCCGCATTGTCATCGACCCGGGCCATGGCGGCAAGGATCCGGGCGCCATGGCCTTTGACCTGCGGGAAAAGGATATTACCCTCCGGGTGGCCCGGAAAACAGCGAACCTGCTGCGCGACAGGCACGGGTACGAAGTTATCATGACCAGGAAAAAAGACCGTTCCATGCCCCTGGAAGAACGGACCGCCATCGCCAACACCAGCAAGGCCGATCTGTTTATCTCCATCCACGTCAACGCCCATCCCAGGAAATCGACCCGGGGGGTGGAGACCTTTTTTCTCAACCTGGCCACCAACACCGAGGCCATGCGGGTGGCGGCCCGGGAAAACGCCACCTCCTCGCATAATATCAGTGACCTGCAGGATATACTCTCAGATTTGATGCAAAACTCCAAGATCCAGGAATCCTCCGTGCTGGCTGACTACGTCCAGAACAGCCTGGTCTCGGGCCTGCGCCAGAGCAACTATCCCACCCGGGACCTTGGAGTCAAGCAGGCGCCCTTTTATGTACTGATCGGCGCCGAGATGCCGGCGATACTGGCGGAAATCTCATTTATCAGCAACCCGGAAGACGCCAGGCGACTCAAGGAAGAAGCATATCTGGATGAAATCGCCCGCCGGATAGCGGCCGGAGTAGCGGGATATGTTGAACATCAAACCACGGCGGCCCTGCGCCTGTAGCACATCATACCCTCACCCCTCCGGTTGACAGGGCATGAATGCACGGCCGCATCCGTAACACGACAAATGAAAACATTCCTGCCGCACAATCGGCAGAGAGCGCAAGCCTGCTGATATCAGCTCCACTGTTGCACAACGGTGTCTGGCGAGCACTTGCCGGCACCGAATATGAAACACAAGACAGGGCGTTATCAAAAACCAGATACCGTCCTCATGCTCATGACCGGATAGTGCAATATTTTGCGCTACCGCCTACGCTTATCGTTTAACAGACGGAGTCTTCTAAGTGATATCAGATTTGAATCTTTTTTAACTGCTCAGCAAAGACAATTTGGAACTGCCGAGCAGTTTCTGCCAGCCATTGAAAACAAGCTTCCCAGTTTTCATCGTTTGCAATGTCAATCGTGTGAACAGTTCTGATTCGACTTGCCTTCTTACCCTCTAATTCCATCCATTCAAGTTCATGGGGAAGCTCGGCTTCAATGATCTCCTTATTCTCCTGGAGGGCTCTAAATAATGGCTTTGAATTTGGGATGTAAAATTCACATCGAATTTGCTCGTTACCTGCATCGACAACAAGCGACAGGTGAGACTTGGAATTTCCTATGCTGATGTCATACCAATGTTGAGGATAGGCCTTGCGCAAGCGAAGAGAAGTGCCATGTGTGGTCGCATACTCTTTGAATTGCGTCCAGAAATCAAGTTGCATCAATTTACGATCTGAAAGGCTTGAAGTCTGCGAAGTGGATTTTTTAATGGCCTTTGCCCAATCATTTGGTTTTGAGACAATATGAAACTTCGGTGCGTAGGGAGAATCCCCGATCTGCCAAAGTTCCATCCGAATTGCAAAGAGGTTAATCTTGTCATCAGTATGTTCATTCAACCAGTCAACAGCCTGTTTATGCTCATCTCTTACATCCTTTACAATCCATATTATAATTTCAGCATTAAAGCCCGAAGCATATGTAATAATCTTGCCAAGATGGTCGTGGTTAGTTGTTTCAAGCTGATTTTCGATCACAATCTTACGCCCTGTATTGTCTTCCTCCGCAAGAATATCGACACTGAATTTGCCAACACTCGCCTCAGTTTGCACAAGAGAGATGTCAATTCCAATTTCTTCACCCAGAAGTTGAAGGTTTTCGTCTTGGGCAAGCCAATTAGTAAAGTCGGAGGCTTCGTGACTCCACGCTTCGCGCAAATCAATTTTTTTCAACTTTGCAAGTGCCATACGGTCTCTTTCTTCTGATAACACCAGGCTCATTTGCCGCAGCGGAGCACCAGCGGAGTGGGCCAAGTTCTCCTTGTCATGTTTCAATCTTGTATTCCCGAAAACCCGCCAACAGACTTGCAAAGGATTTCGGCGCATACTTTTCGAAACTCTCCTGATCCACAAACACAAAATCGTATAGCAGATCTGACTGAACGGTATTGATATCCTCGCACCACTGGCGCAGCCTTCGCATTTTCAGCGGCACATCAAGGTCTTCCCGCCCTTTGGTTTCCACAACTATGATCCGGCCATCAGTCATTCTGACCAGAAAGTCCGGGTAATAGTCGGAAATATCGCCATCCGCGTTCACATAATCAAGTTTGAAATGAACGGCCTGGTAGTTTCGGATATCGCCGCATTTTTCCTGTATTCCTGCTTTTTACGGATGGCAAGCAGGGCGCCCCTCTTGTTGTCGGACCGCGGCCCGCTCCCCTTGCTCCCGGCAAACGCACCGGCGCGTATGCTGCCGGTATTTTTCCGGCACGGAAAGGGAGCAAATCCTTCCCGGCTGCGTTGACCGCCGGGCCGCAGTTCCACTACTTCAAGACACCATCAGGCCAAGATGCTGCTGTGGGGGTATAGCCGTTGTAGTCGTGGCGCAAAGTGATCAGGGCCGCCGCATCGTATGTGCTTTTGCCCTGAATCCGTGACGAAAATTCGCGGCTTTGACAACTAACGTATTGAAAAAGTGAAATATTTGTTCTCTCGTTCAATCAGACGAGTTCTCACTCGACATCGCCCGTCAGAGCGCCCACCCGCGGCCCATCGGAAAGCGATCAAACCATGGGGCATAGGTTACTATAGCCCCATGGCCCGATCACTT
>JAJRTB010000188.1 GCA_024278495.1 Deltaproteobacteria bacterium | reverse complement strand
CGAAAAGGCGGAAGAACGGGAAAAAGTTTTGCAATGATAACCCCGACGGGCTTTTCAAAAGAACAGGCCGGACTGCTCCAGGAAAATCTGCGCCTTTCCCGGAAGTTGCGAGAAGCGGGCCGGAAAGCGAAGGGGGTGGCCCGCCGTGAGTGCGATGATGATCCCAGGCCGCAGATTTTTTATGAAAAAGGACCAAACGGCTCCTATCCGGTGATTGCCTTTAAAACCGGTCCCTGTGACAAGTATCTCCAAGGGCATTGCGTGCCTTGCGGGTATTCGGCTGAGGCGGCCATGGTCCCGGCTGGTAAGACGGCGGAGGAGAATATCCTGGCCCAGGTCGAATGGCTTTTGCAAAATGCCCCTGCTGTTTTTGGTCAACAGCGGAATGGCTCGTCGATATCCATGGAGCTTGCCGGCCAGAGCAGCTTTTTTCGCGACCAGGAGATTCCGGTAACCGCCAGGAAGAAAATTTTTCAGGTTCTCTCCGGCTATCAACATGACCGGGCGGTGCAATTCAAGGTCATGTTGGAGACAAGGGCCGAACACCTCGTGGCCGCGGCGAGCAGCGGTGAGCTTGAAACACTCCGGCCATATCTTGCCGAGTTCAACGTGGTGGTTAACATCGGCCTGGAATATGAAGATCATTTTCTTCGAAATGTTGTTTTTGCCAAGGATCTTGACCTGTCGGACTTTCTGAAAGCCATCGAAGTCGCCCATTCCTTCAACCTCGACCCCGGGGCTTTTGTTTTTGCCGGCGGGTATATTCTTACGATTAACGAGGCGTTGGACCAACTCCGGAAGTCCTTGCAGTTCCTTGCCGGGCTCGGGGTTTTCGCCAACGTGATGATCCCGAATATTCAGGAGTTTTCAATTCCGGACCTCCTGTTCGAGTTTGACCGCTATCGTCTGCCGGAACCGTTTTTTCTGCTTGATGTTGTCGACATGCTCCTGGAATTTTCTCCCCACCGACCGCACCCGACCTCCAATTATGACTGGTTTGTTGGCGGGCTTGTGGCCGAGCCGGTGCCCCGGGCCACAATTCTGAGCAATCCCCGCCGCAGGACCTCCCAACAAATAACCGATGCGATTTATGAATGTTTTCAGAACGTGGTGACAACAAACAATAAAGAACGCTTTCAAAAAGAGGCCAATCTGCTCAGGAAAGAACAGGACTACCGGTTTCATTTGAGCGACAGGCAAAAACAAGATAGCCGTCCCCTGGAAACCAGGCTCTACGATTTGTTGTTATGGGCCGATTCTCGAACAAAAGAATATACTTGCAAAAAGTCCGCCGCTGTCGTTTAGTGTTAAGTTATTTATATAAATCATAGGAGAGGGAGACGACGAATGGACCATGAACGACGTTGCGTCCCGTCCGGCGAGGATACGCGGCTTCGTCAGCCGCCGGTATCATCTGCCAATGACTCGCCGTTATTGGGAGATGGTCGCATCAACACGAATGGGTCCTTTTCCGTTTCGGCCGGAGTAGAACAGCAGACAATGGGTATGGTCTCATATTTCTCCAGCGGCACCACTGGGAGCCCCAAGCAGGTAACCTTCAGCGGTGAGGATTGGGCGGCCTGCGTTGCCCACCGGGCCGACTACCTGCAGCGCATAGGAGTCAAGGCCGGGGATTCGGTGGCCCTGATGATTTCCTTCGGCCCCTGGTTCAGCGGCGATAATATCACCGAGGCGTTGCTGCAGATCGGCGCGCGGGTGATGCCGCTGGGAATCCATCCCGGCCATATCCTGGCTGCCGGGGAACTCATCCGAAATTTACGTCTCACAACGATCATAACCACACCGAGCCTGGCCATGACCTTGGCCGATGCTGATCGGTTGCCTGAGCAGGGCCGTTTGGTCCTGGTGGGGGAAAGCGTCTCGCCGATTTTGCGAAAACAGCTCTCGGCAAGGAAAGGCCTCGAAATAACCAGTCTCTACGCGGCGAGCGAAGCGATCATCGGCTACGAGGACCCCGAAGATCCGGGAATCTATCGCTGGGACCCGAAATATCTCCACCTCGAAGTGCAAACCGAAGACGGACAGATAGCCCAGGAGGGTGTCGGCCCCTTGCTGCTGACCAGGCGATACGGAACCGCCATGCGTTTTCAGCGCCATCTTCTCGGTGATATTGTCGAACTCCTGCCGGTAACCGGTAATAGCATGCCGGGTCTTCGCTTTCTCGGACGGAAAGGGCACGGTTTCGGCTTGACCACCGGAGTCCAGGTCAGCCGGGCCAGCATCGAATCGTTCCTGGATGAAACCGGCCTGCCCGTGAAGTCTGCCGACATCAGCGTCAACCACGGGGAAGACGGCCGCGATCTGGTGCGGATCACCTTGGAAACATCGCGGAAATTCAGCCCCGAACCGGTCAAAAAACTTTTTGCTGCCATGTCGCTTGAGCTTTCCGACCTGTCAGACAACGGCTATCTTTCCATTGAAGTCGAGGCAAGACCCGCGACGGCCCTGGGCGGCAAGCGGTTCCTCTCCATCAGCGAGCGTCCCTGGCAGCTTTAAAAAATGGACTCGGCAGCTGCCATGCTTACCCTGTCCTCCCTGATCAAGGCTGCAGCGGCTCATCGCATCTATTCCGGCTGGGATTTCACCACCATATCCTCCTGTACCGATCCCGCCTGGGATTCGCTTCCCACCCTCACCGCTGAGGGGCTCAGGCAATGCAATGCGCAACAGCCGGTTTGCGGTGATAGTGATTGCGGTGAAATAT
>JAJRTB010000187.1 GCA_024278495.1 Deltaproteobacteria bacterium | reverse complement strand
GAGGTGACGGCCGTGGGCGGTCGCAGTTCTCCATGATTGGCAAAGACGGTGTACGCTCCGGTTATCTCCAGCAGGGTTACCGGCGAGGAACCGAGCGCCAGGGTCAGGTCCGGCTGGAGCGGAGAGACGATGCCCATCTTTCGGGCCAGGCGGATGACCGGTTCGGTCCCTATCCGGCGCAGCAGTTTGATTGTTACGATGTTGCGGGAAAAGATCAGGCCGTCGGCCAGGCTGGTGGGACCGAAATGTTTGTTGCTCCAGTTCTGCGGGGACCAGGTGGAACCGTCCGGGTTGCGGATGGACAGGGGAGTGTCGTCAATGATTGTGTCCGGGGACAGCCCCCGGCTGAAGGCTGCCGCGTAGATCAGGGGTTTGAAAACCGAGCCGGGCTGACGCCGGGCCTGGACAGCCCGGTTAAAGGGGCTGGTCTGAAAATCCGTGCCGCCTGTCATGGCCCGGATCTGGCCGGTTTTCCGGTCCAGGGCCACCAGGGCCCCCTGGGGCTCGATCCTGTTGTCACCCCGGGCCGCTATCGCGGCAGCGCCCAGTCGCACGGCCTGGACGGCCCGTATCTGCAGGGTCGGATCAAGGGTAGTGCTTACTATCAGGCCCTGGCGCAGGAGGCGGTCACGTCCGAATCGTGCTTCCAGAAGGTCCCGGACATAGCTGCTGAAATAGCCGTAACGTTTTTGCCGTTCCCTGCGGTCGCTCAGGTGCAGGGGCGCCGCATAGGCCTTCCGTGCCTGTTCCGGGCTGATGTACCCCTCCTCGGCCATGCGGTTGAGCACGTAGCGCTGCCGGGCCCGGGCCCGGTCAAAATGGCGCAGGGGCGAGTACCGGCTGGGTGACTGGGGCAGGCCGGCCAGCAGCGCCACCTCGGCCAGGCTCAGCCGGGCGGAAGGTTTGTTGAAGTAGGTGCGGGCAGCCGCCTCCACCCCGTAGGCGCCTTCGCCCAGGTAGATCTCGCTTAAATAGACGGCAAGGATCTCTTCCTTCGAAAGCATCTTGTTCAGGCGGTAGGCCAGGATCGCCTCCTTGATCTTGCGGGAATAGCTTTTCTCCCGGCTCAGCATGAGTCCCCGGGTCACCTGCTGGGTAATGGTGCTGCCGCCCTGGCCCCGGCGGCCGCTGCGCAGGTTGTTGATCAGGGCCCTGAGAATGGACCAGCCGTCCAGGCCGGGATGCTCCCAGTAGCGGCCGTCCTCTGCCGAGACAAAGGCCTCGGGGATGCGGGGGTTGATTTCCCTGTACGGCAGAACGATGCGGTTTTCTTCATAAATGGCTTCGATCATGGCCCCGTTTTTATCGAGCAGGGTGGTGGTGACCAGCGGCTGGTAGTCGTTAAAATTGCGGATGTCCGGGATATCGAGTGACAGAAACCAGGCCAGGCCGGTACCGATCAGGATGGTGAGGCCGCCGCAGATGAGCAGGAAAAAGATGATGATCTCGTTGTGGCCGCGGACCGGGCGGCGGGTTGACTTTTTTCGGGCCGGTCCGGTCCTGGCCGATCTTTTTTTCGGAGAGGTTCCGGTATGCGGCTGTTTTTTTTTGGTGGCGGCTGGACGTTTGGCAGTGGATTTTGGCCGGTTGGGCGTTTTTTTTGCGGCTGGACGTTTTTTTGCGGTCGCGGCCTTGTCGCCTTTGGCCTGTTTTCCGGGTGCCGGTTTTTTCCGGGGGGCCTTTTTGCTTGTCACTGGAAGTTTGACGGGATTTCGGTATATAGTGAGCAGTAATCCGTAACACGTTGTTACCCTGGAATCCGTCAACTTATACTTGTCATTGCCTGTTGTGTCAAAGATTAGAATCCTGTCCGAGCACCTGGCCAACCAGATCGCGGCCGGAGAAGTTGTCGAGCGGCCTTCCTCCGTGGTCAAGGAGCTTGTGGAAAACAGCCTGGACGCGGGCGCCGATCGGATTTCGGTGCAGGTGGAGGGCGGCGGTACCCGGTTGATCCGGGTGGTGGATAACGGCGGGGGCATGGGCGGGGACGACGTCCTGCTCTCCATCGAGCGGCATGCCACCAGCAAGCTGCGGGACGACACCGGCCTGGACGACATCACTACCCTCGGTTTCCGCGGCGAGGCTCTGCCCAGTATCGGTTCGGTATCACGCCTGACCCTTCTGTCCCGGCCGGCCGACAGTCCCACCGGCACCCGGGCGGAAATCCGTTTCGGAACCCTGCACGGGGTGCATGAGGCCGGCTGTGCCCGGGGGACCATTGTCGAGGTGCGCAACCTGTTCGGCAATGTTCCGGCCCGAAAAAAGTTTTTAAAGAGCGTCCGCACCGAGCTCTATCATATCGAAGAGGTTCTGCGTAACCAGTCCCTGGCCCATCCGCGGACCGCTCTTTCCCTGCAGGTGGACGGCCGCGTCGGCCTGGAGCTGCCTGGTCGGTCCAGTCTGGCTGACCGGGTGCTGGACGTGTTTTCCGGTCGGGAGATATGGCTTGCAATCAACAGCCCGGCGGCCGAGCCGGGCGGACCGGCTCTGCGGGGCTATCTGCTGCGGCCCGGGACGGGCTCTGCCCGGAGCAGCCGGCTTCGCATCCTGGTAAACGGCCGGCCGGTGCGCGACAGGATGATCCATCACGCGGTGGTGGAGGGGCTGCGCGGTTTTCTGATGAAGGGCCAGGCCCCGGCCGGTGTTCTGGTGCTTGAGGTGGCGCCCGGGCAGGTTGATGTCAATGTGCATCCGGCCAAGCAGGAGATCCGGTTCCGGCGGGCGTCCGAGATCCACCGCGCTATTGTTCAGGCGGTCTCAGCCGCGCTTGCGGCGCACCAGGAAGAGGTCCGTTCGGATATCTTCACGGTGGAATCCCCGGGCGCGCGGGAGTCTGACCGTCACCCGCAGTACGGCTTTCAGGCCGTGGAAACCGGTGAGCCGGAGCCAGGCTCACCGGTTGGCGGCCCATCGCGGGCCCGGACCCATGAGCTGCGGCCGGAACCGGGTGCCCTTTTTCCGCGGAAATCTCCTGTAACTCCGGCGCCGGCCCTGTCTCCGCAGCAACGGGATGACGAACCGGTCCGTGACGTGTCCCGTACTCCCCCCGAATCTGCAGCAGAGTATGGCTCCCTGCGGGTCATCGGTCAGTTTGCCGATCTGTATATCCTCTGTGAACAGGAAGGGGCGCTGGTGGTGATCGACCAGCACGCCGCCCACGAGCGGATTCTGTACCAGCAACTGGTTCGGGGCTATATGCAACGGGATGTTCCGTCCCAGGCCCTGCTCTTTCCCCTGACCCTGGAGCTGGACAGGCGCCGGGCCGAGACCATGGAAGAGCAGGGAGAGGAGCTGGCGCTGCTTGGTTTTGGCATGGACCATTTCGGCGACACCACCTGGGTGGTCAAGGAGGTGCCCGCCCTGATTGCCGGTGTTGATGTTCGTGAGCTGGTGCTTGAAACCCTGGATCGGCTGGCCGATGGGTCAGGCCGGGAGCAGACCGGGGCCCTGCCGTCCCGGATAGAACACCTGCTGGCCACCATGGCCTGCAAGGCCGCGGTCAGGGCGGGCAACCGGCTGGCGCCGGCCGAGATCCTGGCTTTGCTCGCCCGGATGGATGAGAGTGACGTCTTTTCCCACTGTCCGCACGGCCGACCCGTGGTCCGGATCTTTTCCCGGACTGAGATCGCCCGCTGGTTCAAGAGGATTTAGGACGTGGGGGTGTTTCGCTCCGGGCGTGAATTGACCGGTTTCGGTCTTCTGCTGTTGCACGGGCTCTGCTTCAGCCTGGTGGTCTTCTATGTGAACATGTTTCAGCTCTGGGCCTGGCTGAGCAGACAACTCGGGCCGGGGTTTCTGGTCAAGGCCCTGCCGGTCCTGGTGACTGCCGCGGTGCTGGCGCTTGTTGCCTGGCGCTTTATCCACCGTGTTAACCGGGGCCGATCCATCAACCTGTACGTTTTCGGCCTGGGGATTGTCGGCGCGGTTTTTGCCCTGGCCATCCCTGATCCGCGCGTGCCGGTCAAGCGGATCCACGTGGCCGAGTATATCATTCTCGCCTTTCTGGTCCGCTATACCCTGAGCCACCGGCTCCAGGGCGGTGGGTTGACCCTTTTTACCTTCCTGGCAACCATGCTCCTGGGCGTCCATGACGAGATGCTGCAGGGTTTTCATCCCCTGCGTTATTACGGCTGGCGAGATATCATTGTCAACGCGACGGCGGGCCTGAGCGGGGCCCTGCTCGGTCATGGTCTCCACAGCTTTGACCGGCCCGGCCGCAAGGGAGAAGGAGAACGCGCTCTCGGCTGTTCCGGCCTGGTGCTCGTTCTCTACCCGCTTCTTTTAGGTGGTGTTGTCTGGCAGATTTACGTTCTTTTTCAGCAGCGGGGTGAACCTTTTTCTCTTTTTTCCTGGTTGCCTCTTGCCGCAGTCTCTTTGCTGATTGGGTTCACCGAACCGGGGATCGTGTTCGATTCCCGGCGGCGGCACGGACTGCAGACGGTCTTCTGGCTCGCTTCAACCCTGGTGTTCTATCCCCTCCTGACCCGGTTGACGGCACTGACCTTTCTTTGAGCATTGCCGGGACCGTTCAAAAGGTTTTCGGAAGCAGGCTTGAGCAAAACATGATATCCGCTGCGGGTTTACGATGAGAGGAGCGCTTCCTGAACCGTTTCCGTCAGGTCATGGAGCCGGAATGGTTTGGTGATTGCCGCCCGGAAGCCATATTTTGCGAATTCCGCCATGACCGGTTCATTTGAGTAGCCGCTGGTCACGACGACCCTGGCGGCGGGATCCAGTTTGAGGATCTCGGTGATCGCATCTTTGCCGCCCATGCCGCCGGGAATGGTCAGATCCATGATGACCAGGTCGAAACGCTCGCCCTGGTCCATGGCCTCGCG
>JAJRTB010000186.1 GCA_024278495.1 Deltaproteobacteria bacterium | reverse complement strand
CCGCGCCGCCGCAGGTGGTGGCCCAGCCAGCCGGTCCGGGCGTCATCCGGGGTTTCCTGCAGCTCCCGGGCGTACTGCTCGCTGACCGTGTTCAGTATGGCGTAGCCGGACGCGGCCAGAAAGGGGTCAAAAGATCCGTTCAGCAGGGAACCTCTGATTACCTGCTCGGGGAGTCCGGTCACGGCCCGGGCAAAATGCAGATCCTCCACCTCCTGATGGTAGCCGACACCGGCGTTGTGGATGGTGACCACCGCCCCGGTGCACCGGAAAAACTGACGCCAGCCTTCCAGCTCCCGCATCATGGCGGGCAGGACCGCGGCGTGTCCGTCCTGACAGTGGATCACGTCGGGCCGTTCATCCAGGGAGACCATCAAACCCAGGGCCGCCTTCTGCAGGAGGATATTCATGGCAAAATAATCGTAATGACCGCTGCCCCTTCGCTGCCAGGAGCGGAGTTGCTCTTCCTGGCTGGTATAGGTATAGACCCCCAGCTTCTCGGCAAACCGTTTCGCTTCAACCAGGTAAACGGTGACGCCTTTAACCGTCCGCCGCCAGAAGGAAACCCGCTCGCGGCGCTCCTCACCGGCATAGTTCATGTCCACCTCAAAACCATCGGCCTGATCCGACGGCGCGGACACCGGACAGGGGGGGAACGAAAGAGGCGCAAAGCCAAGTGCCCGGGCATCCATGAATCCATAGCGGGGCAGGATCACCCGGACTCTGGTTCGACCCGCGGCAAGCGCCTCGGCCAGCTGCCGGCAGACATCTTTGACGCCGCCGGCGCCGGCCAGGCCGTCATACTCACGGCTGACCATCCAGATTTTCTGTCCTGTGCGTTCAGCCATTGCCGCCACTTTTCCGCAGGGTTCTCCGGGTCTCGACCAGAACCAGCTGCCGGAGCAGGTGATCGGCCAGGGTCAGCCGGACCATGGCCTCGCAGACCGGCACGATCCGCGGAATGGCCGAGATATCATGACGGCCGCCGACCTTGATCGAGACGGATTCGTTCTTGAGATTGACGGTCTGCTGCTCCCTCGATATCGAGGGAATGGGCTTGACTGCGACCCGCACCACCAGATGCTCACCGTTGGAAATACCGGCCAGGATACCGCCTGCGTTGTTGCCCTGGAAACCGGCCGGCGAGATGGGATCGTTGTTTTCCGACCCCAGCATCCCGGCCGCCTGGAAACCGGCGCCTATCTCCACCCCCTTGACCGCGCCGATCGACATCAGGGCCCGGGCCAGTTCCCCGTCCAGCTTGTCAAAGACCGGTTCACCGAGGCCCGGCGGACAGGAGGCAACGATTTCGACAATTCCGCCCAGGGTATCGCCCTGGGCACGCACCTCGCTGATCCGGGCCGTCATCTGCCCGGCCGCCTCCGGATCCGGACAAAACAGGGGATTATCATTGATGACGGTCAGATCACGCTTTACCGCCCGTACCCCGCCCAGGGCGACGGTATACCCGGTCACCTCCATGTTATACGCCTTGAGCAGCCGCCCGGCCACCGCGCCGGCCGCCACCCGGGCCGCCGTGTCGCGGGCCGAGGCCCGGCCGCCGCCCCGGTGATCGCGGATCCCGTACTTGGTCTGGTAGGTCATGTCCCCGTGTCCGGGACGGAAGACGTCCTTCAGGTGGTCGTAGGATTTCGAGTGGGCGTCCCTGTTAAAGATCACCAGTGAGATGGGCGTACCCGTGGTCAGTTCGCACCCCTCGTCGGTTACGAAAGTGCCGGAGAGAATTTCGACCTGGTCCGGCTCCTTGCGCGGACTCTCGCCCTTTGACTTGCCGGGTCGCCGTTTGTCCAGCTCCTGCTGGATGATTTCCGGCGTCAGTTCGATACCGGGCGGACAGCCGTCAATAACCGCGCCCACTCCGCGGCCGTGGGACTCACCCCAGGTCGTCACCCGGAACAATGTGCCAAATGTGTTTCCTGCCATTTTTGTGTCCTGTATCCTTTCAGGGCGTGCCGCCCCGGTTTTGTTTTCCCAAAACCCGTACTCAGGCGGCGGCCCTGAGCCGTTCGTTGATCCGGGCGGCGATCTCAGGGGGAGAGAGCGTTGTCGTGTCAAACGAGATGTCCGAGCCTGCCCGGTACAGCGGTTCACGCTCCGCCAGGAGCCCGTCGACTTCGGCCAGGGTATCCTCGCCGGTCAGCGGGGGCCGGTTGGAGCCGGTCGTGTCGTCGCTGCGCAACCGCTGCCTGATGGTCTCCGCATCGGCCCGCAGCCAGACCACCAGGGAACGGGCACGCAGCCTGCTCCACTCGTCCCGGTGCAGAACAGCGCCGCCGCCGACGGCAACGACCAGGTCTTTCCGATCGGCCAGCCGAACCAGAAGACGCCGCTCCTGTTCCCGGAAAGCAGCCCAGCCGTGGCTCCTGACATAATCGCTGACGCCACGCCCCAGCTCCCGGGACAGTTCCCGATCCGTGTCAAGAAAGACGCAACCAAGCAAACGGGCCAGCTCCCGGCCCACCGCCGACTTGCCCACGGCCCGGAACCCGGTCAGGATGATCCGTTCATACTCCGCCGATACGTCACCCATCCGTGCCTGTCCCCCTCCTCTCAACAATTTTTCCCTTTTCTTTTTAAACTACTATACTTACTGTAATCTGTGATCCCGTGCAAAGCAAAGGAGAAAACAACAGTTATGGAATACAAGGATTATTACAAGATCCTCGACATACAACGAAACGCGACCCAGGATGAAATCAAGCAGGCCTACCGCCGCCTGGCCCGCAAGTTTCACCCGGACGTCAACAAGGACCCGGACGCGGAAAAACGGTTCAAGGATATCGGCGAGGCCTACGAGGTTCTCAAGGACCCGGAAAAACGGGTCGCCTATGACAAGTTCGGTGCCAACTGGCAGGCAGGCCAGGAGTTCAAGCCGCCACCGAACTGGGACGCCGGTTTTGAATTCAGAAGCGGTGGCGATTTCCACGGCGGCCAGGGCGGATTCAGTGACTTTTTTGAGGAACTGTTCGGCCGAAGCCGGTTTGGCGGAGCGCAGCACGGCCAGTCAGGACGATCCTCCTTCAGGATGCGGGGTGACAACCATTTTGCCAAAATCGTCATCAGCCTCGAGGATTCCTACAACGGCGCCCGGAAGACCATAACCCTGTCCAGGCCCGAAGTGGATGAAACCGGTCATATACGGACCATCCCCCACACCCTGCACGTGACTATCCCCAAGGGGATAACCGAGGGCCAGCATATCCGCCTGGAGGGCCAGGGCATGCCCGGCCTGGGCGGCGAGGCCAGCGGCGACCTGTATCTTGAGATCGCCTTTGAGCCGCATCCCCTGTTTCAGGTGAACGACAGGGACATCCATTACACTCTGGGAGTCGCCCCCTGGGAGGCGGCCCTGGGCGCGACAGTTACTGTGCCGACCCTGGGCGGTAACGTGGAGCTGAAGATTCCGCCGGGTTCCCAGGGCGGCAAAAAACTGCGCCTCAAGGGCCGCGGCCTGAGTACGGCGACCAGGCAGGGAGACCAGTATGTAACCCTGCGGATTATCGTACCAGAAGCCCGGACCGAGGAGCAGAAAAAACTCTACAGACGTATGGCGCAGATCATGCCGATCAACCGCGGATAAAACCTTAATACACAGCAGACCATGACCGACAAACTGACCATTCTGACCGGCATCATCCTGGAAGAGCAAACAGAGTATGATCTGGCCGATATCTGCCGCGTGTGCAATGTCTCGCCCGACGTGGTGCGCGATATGATCGATGAAGGAGTTATCACTCCCCGGGGCGCGGTCCCTGAGCAGTGGCGCTTCAGCGCCCTTGAAATCCGCAGGATCCTGGTGACCCGACGGCTGCAACGGGACCTGCGGATCAACCTGCCCGGCTGCGCCCTGGTCATTGAGCTCCTAGACGAGCTTGAAGAACTGCGTCGCCTGCGGCGGCTGCTCTGAACGCTGCCGCCGCATGTACCCGGAGAATCCCCACCTGCTCTTCATTGCCGCTTCAGCGGCGGGAATACTGCTCTGTTCCTGCCTCTTCCTGCTTGTTCTCCTGCGGCGGGAACGTGCCCTGCGGCAACGTCTCGCCGTCCGCGGGGAGGCGCATGCTTCAGAGACTGCCGCGCTTGAGGCGACCTGCGAACGACTGCGGGATGAACGGACCGGGCTGTACGGCGAAAACCGGGAACTTGCCGCCCGGCTGGCCGCCCTGCAGGCGACCCTGGCTGAAACTGAAAAACAGAGTGAAACGCACCGTTCCCTGCTGGAAACCACCCGCAAGCAGATGGAAAAAGACTTCCTGCTTCTGGCCGAACAGGTTTTCACGGCCAAGGGAGCCACGCTCACCAATACCCACCAGGAAAGACTTGGCAGCCTGCTGGGACCCGTGCGCGAGCAGCTGGGCGAGTTCAAAAAACGGATTGAGGACATCTATGACCGGGAGTCACGGGATCGGGTTGCCCTGCTCAAGGAAATCGAACACCTCAAGGAACTCAACACACAAATCAGCGAAGACGCCCTGGCCCTGACAGGCGCCCTCAGGGGTCAGAGCAAAACCCAGGGGATCTGGGGCGAGATGATCCTGGAGCAACTCCTGGAGCACGCCGGGCTGGTCCGCGGCCGGGAGTTCGAGACCCAGGTAACCCTGCAGGACGCCCGCGGCGCTTTGTTCCGGCCGGACGTGGTTATCCGGCTGCCCGGCAAGCGGGATATCATCGTTGACGCCAAGGTCTCGCTCAAGGCCTTTGTCGAAGCCGGGCAGGCAGATGAACGGGAAAAGGCGGAGCAGCTCATGCGGGCCCACCTCGACTCCATCAAAAACCACATCAATTCCCTGGCGGCCAAGAAGTATCACCTGCTTGAGCCCCTGCACAGCCCCGACTTTGTCCTGCTTTTTCTGCCGGCCGAAGCGGCATTCCAGGCCGCGGTCGAACGGGAGCCCGACATCCTGACCATGGCCGTGAAGAAAAAGGTTATTGTGGCCGGCCCCTCCACCCTCCTGGCCATTCTGCGCCTCATCAATCACCTTTGGCGGCGGGACGAGCAGAACCGCAACAGCTTAGCTATTGCCAAACAGGCAGGGAGTCTTTATGATAAATTAACAGGCTTTATTGAAGCCTTTGAGGAAATCGGCACCCGCTTGCGCCAGGCCGATGAGGCATGGGAGCTGGCAGGAAAACGTCTCAGCACCGGCAGGGGCAACGTGATCAGCCGGGCGGAAGCGCTCGCCAGGCTGGGCGTCCAGCACAGCAAAACCATGCCCCGGCCGACCCATGCCGGCCAGGACGAACCAGAGACGGCGCCTGTCCTTCACGACTGAAGGCGGCCGCTGTCCTTAAACCAGGGAGGTTATCATGAAAAGGTATATCGTAGTTCTTTTTGTCCTCATAAGCTTCAGCCTGAGCGGTTGCGCCAACAGCAACCTGAACAAAGCCCAGACCGGGGCGCTTGGCGGCGCCGCAGGCGGGGCGCTCATCGGCCAGATCATCGGCCATAACACCGAAGCCACCCTGATCGGCATGGCGGTGGGCACCATGATAGGCTACATCGTCGGCAACGAGATGGACAAGTATGACCGTGAGCAGCTCAATCATGTCTATGCCCGCGGCGTTTCCGGCAGCACCGCAGCCTGGATCAACCCGGACACCGGCAACCAGTACCAGGTCACGCCCCAGCCCGCCTATACCGGCCCGGGCAACCGGATCTGCCGCAAGGCGGAAATTATGGCCGTAATCGACGGCAAACAGGAAAAGACCTATGCCACGGCCTGCCGCAGAAACGACGGGCACTGGGAGATCCAGAACTAACGATGGCGCATTCGGGGAAATTTCCGGTCCGCACCTCCAACCACATGGAGTTTGTCGACATCACCGACCAGGTGCAGCAGGCGGTGACCGGCTGCGGTGTGACCGACGGCATCTGCACGCTCTTCAACCCGCATACCACGGCCGGGCTGACCATCAATGAAGGCGCAGATCCGGCCGTGCAGTCGGACCTGATCGGCGTCCTGAAAAAAATGGTGCCGCCTGACTACCCCTACCGCCATCTGGAGGGGAACTCGCCCTCCCATATGATGGCGACCCTGGCCGGCAGCAGCGTGACTGTCCTGATCGAACAGGGACGCCTGCGGCTGGGCACCTGGCAGCGTATCTTTTTCTGCGAATTTGACGGCCCCCGCAACCGCAAGGTGTGGTGGAAGATCCTGCATGGCTGATATGAACGGAGCAAAGCCGGACGTCGGCGACATACTCTTCGGCCTGAATCGGCGGGAAGATGAACGCTCACTGGCGGCCTTCCTGCGGATCATGAGCGAAGAACGCATGGCGGCAACCCTGATTCCCCGGCTCAGCGACGCGGAAATCGCCCAGATGGTTGACCTCTTTTTCACTCTCATGCACAAACACCTGTCCAGGAAGGAGTACCACACCCTTTTTCTGGGGGAAGTTGCCGAAAAGGGCTCGTAACAAGCCGTAAACACGTGACAAGGACCCCATGCCCCCCATCCGCAACCTTCGTGATTTTCTCGACATCCTGAAACGGGAAGAGGAACTCCTGGTTATTGACACCCTGGTTGACCCGTACCTGGAAATCGCCGAGATCCACAGGCGGGTCATTGACCGGGGCGGCCCGGCTCTCTTGTTTACCAGGGTAAGGAACTCGGATTTTCCGGTCGTCACCAACCTCTTTGGGACCCACCGCCGCCTGGAACTGGCCTTCGGCACCAGGCCCCGGGACTTTGTCCGCGACCTGGTCCGCCTGGTTGAACACGCCATGCCGCCCTCGTGGAACACTGTTAAACAGGCCATGCCGCTGCTCAGGCAAGGGCTGAAAGTCGGGCTCAAAACCACGCGCAAGGCCCCTCTCATGGAGTGCCTGCAGCAACCGCCGCGGTTGACTAAACTGCCCCTGCTCACCTCCTGGCATTCGGACGGGGGACCCTTTGTTACCTTGCCGCTGGTCTATACCGAACATCCGGACGGCAGCGGACACAACCTCGGCATGTACCGGATTCAACGCTATGACGACGCAACAACCGGCATCCACTGGCAGATCCATAAAGGCGGAGGTTACCATTACCATGCCGCTGAACAGCTCGGCCGGCCGCTGCCGGTAACCCTGTATATCGGGGGCCCTCCGGCCCTGATGCTTGCCGCCATCGCACCCCTGCCAGAGGATATCCCCGAGCTGATGCTGGCCTCGCTTCTCCAGGGATCCAGACTGGAAATGGCCGACGATCCCCTGGGCGGCCATCGGCTGGCTGCTCAGGCGGAATTTGCCGTCAAAGGCGTGGTGCCGCCGGGCGTGCGGCGACCCGAAGGTCCCTTTGGTGACCATTACGGCTACAACTCGCTCCAGCATGACTACCCGGTCTTCCAGGTCTCCCATGTCTACCACCGCAAAAACGCCGTTTACCCGGCAACAGTGGTCGGCCGGCCCCGGCAGGAAGATTTTTTCATCGGTGATTTTCTCCAGGACCTGCTCTCACCACTCTTTCCCCTGGTCATGAAGGGGGTGCGCCAACTCAAGACTTTCGGCGAAACCGGGTTTCACTGCCTGGCCGCGGCCCGGGTCGAGAATCGTTACCAGCGCGAGGCCTTTGCCGCCGGCCTGCGCATTCTTGGCGAAGGGCAACTTTCTCTCACCAAGTTTCTGATCCTCACCGACGGCAACCTTGATGTTGCTGATTTCGCTCTCCTCTGGCCCCATGTCCTGGAGCGGATCGAGTGGGACCGTGATCTCTTTGTCTTTGCCAACGTCTCCCAGGACACGCTTGATTACACCGGCCCATCCGTCAACTCCGGTTCCAAGGCCATGATGCTGGGGCTGGGGCGCGAAAAGAAACGGGAGCTGGCCCGGGAATTCAACGGCGATCCGCCGATTGGAACACGCAACCCGGCGGTCTTTCTTCCCGGCACCCTGGTTCTGGAAGGCGCGTCGTACCGTGAGAATCCGGAGCTTGGCCGGCGGCTGGGCTGCCGTCAGGAACTGGCCGGCCTTCAGGTGGTCATCCTGGTCGATTCGGTCCGGGAGGCAACCTGCTCCATGCAGGAGTTCCTCTGGACACTGTTCACCCGCTTTGAGCCGGCCGCCGATATCCACGGCGCGGGCCTGAAGGTTGAGCGCTTCCATGTCGGCCTGGAGCCGCCGGTGGTGTTCGACTGCCGGATGAAACCCTGGTACACCGACGTGCTGGAGGTCGATCCGGCCACCCGGGCACTGGTCGATGAAAAGATTGACGGGATGATTCCGCCCCGTTGGCGCTGACATGGAAGAGCGCTTGCAGAAAATCCTGGCACGAGCGGGTATCGCGTCGCGCCGCAAGTGCGAAGAGCTTATCCTCCGTGGCCGGATCAAGGTTGACGGCCGGGTCATCACCAAACTGGGGTTCAAGGCCGATCCCGCCGTCGCAACCATCACCTTTGACAACAAACCGGTCCGGCGTGAAAAATACGTGTACATCCTGCTCAACAAACCGGCCGGCTATGTCACCACCCTGAACGATCCCCAGGACAGGCCCATTGTCACGGACCTGCTGCCGGAGATTACTGAACGGGTTTTCCCGGTGGGCCGGCTCGACCTTGAAACGGAAGGGGCCCTTATCCTCACCAATGACGGCCGCCTCGGCCAGCACATCATCCACCCCAGATACGAAGTCAACAAGACCTACGTGGCTGTAGTCCGTGGCAGACCGGCCCCGGAGCAGCTGGACAGGCTCAGGAAAGGCATACGCCTGGAGGAGGGATACACAACCTGGCCGGCCCGGATCGCTACCATAGCTTCAAGTCCCGCCGAAACCCGCCTGGAAATTATCATCCACGAGGGAAAAAAACGCCAGGTCCGCCGTATGCTGGCGGCCATCGGCCACCCGGTCAAACAACTGACCAGAACCGCCTACGGCAATCTCAAGCTGGGCCGGCTGGCCCGGGGCCAATGGCGTTTTCTGAACAAAAACGACATAAAAAAGATATTTTCAGGGAAAATCCCCTTTACTTTCCGCAAAATACCTGATTAAATTTCAATAGTTACCTGAAACTTGCAGGATCAAACAGCCTCATTGTTTACCTTTTGACGCACCTTGGCGTCCGTCAAAAAAGCGGCATGAAGGAGAGGAAAGCATGAACAAATCAGAGTTGATTGAGGCCCTGGCAGAAAAGACCAACATGCCGATTCGCGAAGCAGGATCAGTCACCAACACCCTCATTGAAGCAATGACGGAAGCATTGGCCCGGGGGGAATCCATCGAAATCAGGGGGTTTGGAAGTTTCGTGGTCAAGCAGTATGATTCGTACGTGGGCCGCAATCCCAAGACCGGCGAAAAAATCCAGGTTGCTCCCAAGAAGCTTCCCTTTTTCAAAGTCGGCAAGGACCTGCGGGAAAAGGTCAACGCCCGCCGCCCCGGGAAGAAATAAGCCTTACCGCGCCCGCCCTTCCTCTATTTCCGCCACCAGATCATAGGGATGCGCCTCGGTGATCCGGGCCCGGACCAGCGCGCCAGGATCAGCCGTACCGCTTGTAATATACACGCATCCGTCAATATCAGGGGCCTGAAAACGGGTCCGTCCCTCCAGCAACAGGTCTGTCTCGCTGCTCACACCTTCGACCAGCACCAACTCTGTTCGCCCGACATACCGCTTAAGACGCGCCTGGCTGATTTCCGCCTGGAGTTCCATGACCCGGCCAAACCGTTCTTCCTTGACCTCATCGGCAACCTTGTCCGAAAAGAGAAAAGCGGGACTCCCCTCTTCATCCGCATACCGGAAGAGACCGACATGATCAAGTCGCCACTCCCGGAGGAAATTGATCATTTCTGCCACATCCCTGTCAGTTTCGCCGGGAAAACCGACCATCAGGGTCGTACGGATGGCGCAGTCGGGCAGACGGGTACGAATACGACCGAGCAGCTCATCCAGGGTTGCGCGATTATAACGCCGGTTCATCCGCCTGAGTACCGAATCACTGACATGCTGGAGCGGAATATCCAGGTAGGGCGTGATACGTTCCTGGCCGGCCATCAGATCCAGCAGGGCATCACTGATGCCGGTGGGATAGAGATAGAGCAAACGCAACCAGGGCAGGGTTGTCTTTGCCAGCAGCTCCCTCAGCAGCGCAACCAGACTTGTGCCGTCTCCCAGATCATTGCCGTAGGCGGTCAGGTCCTGGGCTACCAGGGTCAATTCCAGCACCCCGGCACGTTCCAGGTTTCGGGCCTCCCGCACCAGGTCGGCGACGGGCCTGCTGCGCAAATCACCACGTATCGTGGGGATCATGCAGTAGGAACAGCGGTTGTTGCACCCCTCGGTCACCTTCAGGTAGGAGCGGAAAAACGGGGTAGACAAGCGCCGGGGCGCACTGCTGTCCATCAGGTAGCGCTCCGGCCGCAGGGCCAGAAGAGGCTCGGGACTCTGCTCCGCCCGCGCAAGCAGCTCGACAATCTCCTGGACCGACTCGGTTCCGGTGAACAGGTCGACCTCGGGCAGCTCCCTGTGCAGTTCCTCACCAAAACGCTGAACCAGGCAGCCGGTCACCACCAGCTTTTTGGCAGGATCATCCCGCTTGAACTCTGACAAACGTAAAATCTCATCCACGGCCTCTTCCACGGCCGGGGTGATAAAGCCGCAGGTGTTGACCAGGAGCAGGTCGGCCCGGGCAGGATCGTCCACCACGGAAAAACCGTCCTGTTCCAGGCGGCCGAGCATAATCTCCGAATCAACCAGATTTTTTGGACAGCCGAGACTGACCAGGTGCAACCGTTTCATACGTTTGCAAGCTCCCTGCTTCTTCTTGACGTGATCCCGGGACTACCCCGCGTATTTCACAAGCAGTTGTACCTGCCGGAGACCTGTACGTAATCAGGTGGGCAGCCGATTCGTTCAGGCGCGACTCACGGAAACAAAAAGGGGCCGCGAATCCCGCGGCCCCTTCAGATCTTGCGATCAACTGTTCAGCCAGCGCTTCTTACAGACCAAGCGCGGCCTTGAACGGGTTGGCGTACAGCAGGATAAAGGCGATAACCAGACCGTAAATGGCGATGGACTCAACCAGAGCCATACCAAGAATCATGGTGGTGGTGATGGCGCCCTTTGCTTCCGGGTTGCGGGCAACACCGGCGCAGGCGCCGTTGAGACCGGAACCCATGCCGATACCGGCACCCAGGCCGGCAAAGCCGATCGAGTGCGCGGCTGCCAGGCAGATAAGTGCGATGTGCAGTTTATCCATTGTTACTTCCTCCTAACATAAGTTTAACAGTTGGCCTTCTTCGTACAATTTTGACGCATTTCGCGCTGTTTACTTTTTTCACGTTATCTCAGTGGGCCTCTTCCATGGCCGAGGCACAGTAGAGGACCGACAGCAGGGTAAATACCAGGGCCTGGATCAGGGAAACCAGCACGCCGAGGCACAGAATCGGCAACGGTGCGAAGTAGGCGCCGGCCAGCATAAAGAGAACCGACAGCAGGGTCTCCTTGGCCATGATGTTTCCGAAAAGTCGCATGGAGAGCGACAGGAGCCGGGCCGCGTTGGAGATAAGCTCGATGGGCAGCATCAGCGGGATGAGCCACGGTACCGGCCCGAGAAAATGTTTGATATATCCGGCGCCGTGGTAGCGCAGTCCCAGGACATGGTGGGTAACCCAGACCATGATGGTCATGCCCAGGGTAATGTTCAAATTCGAGGTCGGCGACATGAACCCGGGGATCAAACCGATCAGGTTGGCAACGGTGATGTAGAGGGCAAAGGTTGCCAGAAAGGGAAACAGCATGCGGGCCCGGTCGCGCCCCATGTTTTCGGCGAAGAAGTCTTCCATACCGCCGATCAGGATCTCCCAGAAGTTCTGCCCCTTGCCGGGAATGATCTCAAGACGGCCCAGAGTCAGCCTGGGCACGATGATCCAGAAGGCCATGACCAGCCAGGTATAGGTCATGTACGGCGTGCAGAGCTGCTCCAGGAGACCGTGCCCGGTAATGGTGTGCGGCACCGGCAGGCCCAGTGCCTCAAGAATAACGTTGATAAACAGAATTGGATGTTCCATAAACTTATGCCCCTCTTAAACGCTGTGCAGAGTACAACATACTCCCCTTACTCAGAACAACAACTATGACACTGAACATGATGGTCGACAGGCCCACGACCAGCCCGATAATATCTATACCGACCTTTGTAATCAGAACCAGCAGAACTAGGGCCAGCACGGCCAGCCGACCGTAAAACTTCACAAAAAAACGTATCTTCTCAATCCGCTTGACCGCCTGCAGGTTCATGCCGGCCTGACTGAAATTGTGCATGAAGCTGTTCATGTCCCGCCGCAGCATGAAGAAGCTGGCATTGGCAAGCAGACCACCGATCAAAACACTCCGGGCCACGGGCCATGAGTAGAAATACGCCGCGCCGCCGACCAGCGCTCCGAGCAGGATCCAGTTGAAGCGCTGGACATGGGTCAGCAGTCTTGTGCCGGCCTCGGCCGCCTGGCGGGCCTGCTCCTGTCCGTCTCCCGTCTTATTCATCCGACATCTTTTTTGTTAACTGCCACAGGTTCTTAAACGCCGCCCCTATCCCGAATCCGAGAAAGACAAAGGTCAGATACGGTGCCGTCCGACCGCCAAAAACCCTGTTATCCAGGAACCAGCCGATGCCCAGTCCTATAAATATAGACAGGACAAAGGTTGTGCCGACATGACTGTAGAGACCGATCTGCCTGAATATTTCCTTACGTGTTTCAGACATGGATCACCCGGCAGTGCCGACAAGGTTCAGAAAACGTATCAGAGGTATCATGACCATTCATCAAACGCAACGATTTTTTTACTGATCCGCCAATTTTTTGAATGACGATTCAGTCATGTTCAATGCTGTTTCCAGCTGGGAGGCGTCATGGGCGGCGGAGACAAAAGCCGCCTCAAACTGGGACGGCGCCAGCCAGATACCGCCGGCCAGCATCTGGCGGAAATGTTGTCCGTACTTCTCCGTATCGGCGGTCATGGCGGAGTTGAAATCCGTAACCGGCCCCTCGGTAAAGAAACAGGTCATCATGGAGCCGATCCGGTTCAGGGTGGTGGGAAAGGGCGCCCCGGCGGCAATTTCCTACAGGCCCCGGGCAAAAGTTTCGCTCTTCTCCTCCAGCTCCTCGTAGAACCCCGGTTTGCGCAGTTCCCTGACCAGGGCCAGACCGGCGGCCATGGCCAGCGGGTTGCCGGACAGGGTGCCGGCCTGGTAGACCGGTCCATCCGGGGCCACGGTATCCATAATATCCTTACGGCCGCCATACGCCCCGACAGGCAGGCCTCCGCCGATGATCTTGCCCAGGCAGGTGAGATCGGGCATGATGTTGAATCGCTCCTGAGCTCCGCCCAGGGCCAGGCGGAAACCGGTAATCACCTCGTCAAAAATCAGAACAATGCCCAGCTCCGCGGTCAGCTCACGCAGTTTTTTCAAAAAACTCATTTCCGGCACGATCACGCCCATGTTGCCTGCCACCGGCTCAACGATGACACAGGCGATATCGAGCTTTTCATCACGCAGGGTCTTTTCGAGGACCACCGCATCATTATAGGGTATGGACAGGGTGTTTTTGACAATATCCTCAGGCACGCCGGGGCTGCCGGGAATGCCGAGGGTAATAACGCCGGAACCGGCCTTGACCAGGAAGGAATCGGCATGACCGTGGTAGCAGCCGTCAAACTTGATCACCATGTCGCGGCCGGTAAAACCGCGGGCCAGCCTGATGGCGCTCATGGTCGCCTCGGTGCCGGAATTGACAAAGCGGATCTTTTCCAGGGAAGGAACCGAGTCACAGACCAGTTCGGCCAGCTCCACCTCAAGGGGGGTGGGCGCGCCAAAGCTGGTGCCGTCCAGGGCGGTCCGGCGGACTGCCTCCACCACTGCGGGATGAGCATGGCCCAGGATCATGGGCCCCCAGGAAGCGACAAAATCAATAAACTCATTACCGTCCACATCGGTAACAACGGCGCCACTCGCCTTCCGTACAAAAAGGGGATCACAGCCCACGGACTTGCATGCCCGGACCGGGCTGTTGACACCTCCGGGGATCACCTCTTTCGCCTTGGTAAACATGGACGCGGACTTATCGGTATTCATACGAAACCCTCACTGAATTATCTTGATGTGCGGGCGCCCGGAAAGCCACTGCAAGCCGCCCTGCCCCATTCTCTTTTCCCCTGTTTCCAGCCCGTGGATTTCATACCCGAAATTCACGGACCCGGCACAAAAAAATCCCATGGACTATAGCACGCCTTTTTTTCATCTGTCAAAAGCAAAAAAAGATCGCCACCAGCGTCATGCCACAATACTCCGGGGAAACACGGCCAGGCTGCTCTGTTCCGGTACATGATGCCGCCCATGCCGGATAAAAGATGCCGGACAATCCTCCACGCAACCGTTCCGTGGAATTTTTGCTTGTCACGCAAGGTCCGGCAAGGTAGATTATTCATTTCTTACATTGTCAATCCGCAGGAACAAACTTGCCGTGCACCGGCAACGCACTGTTTCTGTGAAGAAAGAAAAGCATGACATCCGTCTTTGAGAAAATACCCGAAAGGAGAATCAACTATGGCTAGCGACAAGGTAGTACATGTTTCCGACAGCGAATTTGACGCCAAGATTCTGCAGGGCGACCTGCCCTGTCTCGTGGACTTCTGGGCCCCGTGGTGTGGCCCCTGCAAGGCGATCGGACCGGTCATTGATGAACTGGCGGCCGAGTTTGACGGCAAGGTTGTGATCGCCAAGATGAACGTGGACGACAACCCGGCCACCCCCGGAAGATTCGGCATCCGGGCGATTCCAACCCTGATCCTGTTCAAGGGCGGAGAAATCGTTGACCAGATAACCGGCTCCGTGGGCAAGGCACAACTTGTTGAACTCATCAACAAAGCTGTCTGAGCAGTGTTGATTCACCCTCTGACAGGCTACCCGTTCCCGTATCCGCATGCAGAAAACTGACTACCAGCTTATCATCATCGGTGGCGGCCCGGCCGGTTTAACAGCCGGCCTGTACGCGGCCAGAGCACGTCTCAAGGCACTTCTGATAGAGAAGGGCGCTGCCGGCGGCCAGGTCCTGACCACGGACTGGGTTGACAACTATCCCGGTTTTATCGAAGGGATAAGCGGTTTTGACCTTGTGGGAAAATTCGCGGCCCACGCGGACCGGTTCGACCTGGAAACCAGAAACGGTGAAATAGTCTCCCTGGACCTGGCCGATCCGGTCAAAACGGTGCACCTGGAAAGTGGTGAATCCCTGACCACCCAATCGGTTATTCTCTGTACCGGCGCCAGTCCCGGCAAGCTCGGCATTCCGGGAGAGCAGGAGTTCAGCGGCCGGGGCGTCTCCTACTGCGCCACCTGCGACGCCCCCTTTTACCGCAACCAGGAGATCGCCGTGGTCGGCGGCGGCAATACCGCCATCGAGGAGGCGTTGCACCTGACCAAGTTTGCCGACAAGGTTACAATCATTCACCGGCGCGATGAACTCAGGGCGACCAGGATCATCCAGGAGAAGGCCTTTGCCAACGACAGAATCAACTTCGTTCTGGACACCACGGTACAGGAAATACAGGGCGGAACCAAAGGAGTGGAGCAGCTGCTGCTGAAGCATACAGACGGTTCATCCTCGACCCTTGAGGTCAGCGGGATATTTATCCTGATCGGCGTCGTCCCCAACAATTCCATTCTCCCCAAAGGGGAACTGGAGCTGGATGAGTGGGGGTTTATCAGGACTGATACCGAAATGGCCACTAACCTTCCCGGGGTCTTTGCAGCCGGAGACATCCGAAGCAAAAACGCCAGGCAGATTATTAACGCCGCCGGAGAAGGCGCAACCGCCGAACTGTCGGCGGAACAATTTCTCAGCAATTTGAAATAACCGGCCGGGCCTGACCGTTCCCAACATGCACAAAAACATACTGGAAGAATTATGACCCCTGCTCAATCCGACTTCTCCCTGCTGCCTGCGGCCGTGCGACTCTTTCTTATCCTGCTCCTGGCAACATCTCTCTCCGGTTGCGCCGGCCTCAAGAGCTGGTTCGGCTTCGGTGAATCCAGTACGATCCAGCAAACAGCCGCCACCCTGGCCATGGAAGGCATGGACGACTTCAACGTCGGTAAATATCATACGGCGCGGAAAAAATTTGAAGAGATAATGGACCGGTTCCCCTTCAGCCCGGAGGCCATGCTGGCGGAGCTGAAAGCGGCTGACTGTAACTATTACCAGGGGAACTACCCGGAGGCCAAGGTTCTGTACCAGCAGTTTGAGGAACGCCATCCCACCAACGAAGCGATCCCCTATGTTATGTTCCAGATCGGCATGTGTGACTTTGCCCGGGCCGACCGGATTGACCGGGACACCAGTGGCGCCAGGGACGCTATCCAGTCCTTTTCCCGCCTCTTGCGGGCCTACCCGGACTCGCCCTACACGGCCGAGGCCAGGTCACGGATCCAGGCAGCCCGGGAGTTCCTGGTCAATCATGAATATTTTGTGGCTGTGTTTTACGTCAAAACCAAAAGATACGGCGAAGCCATCCATCGGCTGAAATACCTGATCAACGTCTACCCGGATTCCACCATTACACCCACGGCCAAAAATCTGCTTGCCCGACTACAGGAAGGCAAACCACCAAAGATGGGGCTCTCACGCTGGCTGCCCGACCTGTCCATGCCGGATTGGACCCTTTTCAGCGCAGATGAAGAGAAGATGAATCCACCGGCGGAAAAAAAGAAATAGGTCAGACCGGGGTCTTCCCGACTATATTTTCAAACGAGACTTCCATGGCCCGGACCGGGCAGCCGGTCACGCACAGGCCGCAACCGGTGCACTTGTCCGGATCAAAGAACACGGCCATCTCCGGCCGCCGGATGTACAGGGCCCCGACCGGGCAGATACCGGTGCAGGCCCCGCACTGAAAACACCGCTCCTCGTCACGGCGCACTTTGCCCGACAACCGTTCAACCCCGACTCCCAGGTCTTTCAGGTAGGCCAGCGCGTCCTGCACATTCTGGCGCTGCCCTTTCAGCTCGACGATCATGATACCCTCGCGCTGGGGCAGAATATCCGCCTTGCGGATATTGAACTCAACATCGTAAAGCCGGACCAGCTGGTAGATAATCGGCTGATCGCAGGTCTCCTTGGGAAAGCGCAAAAAATAGATTCGGATATACATACGACTCCTTACCTTGGCAATAATGCCGCTTCCGGTCCACTTCCCCGCGTTCATCGACCGGGCGGCTCAGGACAGAATTCTGTTGACCTCGGCGATCAGCTCGTCCACCGGCATTTCCGTTTCCAGGATGACCAGGTCAGGCTCTACCTCCGGGTCCGGTTCCTGAAACGATTCCTTTTGCGCCTGGTAGATCTCCCAGCGGCCGTCGGAAACCGCTTCAGGATCCCTGGCCCTCTGCTCAAGCCGCAGGCGGACCGTTTCATCACTGCACCGGCAGAGGACAAAAACCGCCCTGGCACCCATTCGGATCGCCAGGTGCCGGACCCGGTCCCGCTCCTCACGCCGGATATAGGAACCGTCCAGAACAACACCGGAAGCTCCGGACGCCAGATCAGCCGCGGCCCGGTCCAGCAGTTTCTGATATGTTTTCCCGGTGAACTCCCTGGTGTAGATACCCTGGTTATACCGCTCCGTCCGGGACTGACCGGCATCGACGCCGGCCAGTTCCTTGCGCACCCGGTCGGTATTGTAGCAGGGCAGTCCATGTTCAGCCGCGAACCGCTCGGCCAGGGTAGATTTGCCCGAGGCGATCAGACCGAGGAAAACGTACAGGACAGGGAGGCTACTGCTGCGCATACCGATGGGCCAGGGCGAAATATTTCCCGGCATCCGCAAGGCTGGAGGCACGAACCGCCTCGTCCACGGCCGGGTCTCCGGCCGTAAACAGACCTATCTTACCCCGGACATAGGCCCGGTAGCACTTGTAAAAATCAAGCATTGCGGCCAGGCCGCTGTCGCCGGACGCCTCACCAAAAGTCCGGACAAAATACCCGGACAGCCCGGAAAGACCGTGAAAATCAAGATCCATGGCCAGAAAGGCGATGTCACTGGCCACGTCGCAGTACCGGAACCGCTCATTGAACTCGATACAGTCGTAGATATAGACCTTGTCGGCCAGGCAGATATTTGCCGAGTACATGTCACCGTGACAGTCCCGGATTCTGCCGTCCCGGATACGGGCCGCGAACAGCTCGTCGCGCCCCAGCATCTCACGGGCATAGGCGGAAATGGTCTCGAACTGCTCTCGGGACAAGGCGGCGCTTCCGACAAACTCCCGGGTCTGGTCAAAGTTTTCCAGGACATTGACCGCCACGGCCCGGGCCGTGCCGAACCCGTCAATCTCCCGGCTGCGCTCCGCCCGGTCATAAAAGGGAACCAGCACCCTGACCAGAGCGTCAATATGTGAGCTCTCCAGGCCTCCGGCCCGGATGAGATTCCCCATCATCCGTTCTTCCGGCATCCGCGCCATCCTGACCCCGTACTCCACCACCTCGCCGTCTCCATCCAGGACATGACCGTCCTTTCCGGCTCTGACCGACACCAGGTCAAGATAGATATCCGGACAGAGACGCCGGTTAAGCACAAGCTCCTGCTCACAGCAATGGCGCCGTTTCTCCAGGGTGGAAAAATCAAGGAAACCGAAATTAACCGGTTTCTTGAACTTGTAGACAAACTCACCGGCCAGAATCACATAGGAAATATGGGTCTGAATCAGAGCGGGTTCAGCGGTCTCGTGGCTGTAGACCCCGGGATTGAGCAGGTCCCTGATAAATTGCGGCAACGTGTCACCGGACATACAGTCCTCCCTCAGACGGTAAAGCGCTTCGTTCTTTTAGACGTACTCGTCATATCCGGCGCACAATACCAGATGTGCTCCCCGGCGTAAATGTTTACCAATGAAAAAACCCATGGTACTATCAGAAACCTGCGTCCGCGGCGTAAACAAAAACAGGCAAAGCGGCCAGAACCCCAGCGTGCTGCCATGGTCACGTTTTCAGAAGAGGATACAACCAATGCACGAAACAGAAGTTGAAAAACTGCTCAACCAGGTCCGGACCGGCAGCCTGAGCGTGGCTGAAGCGCTCGGCCAACTGCGCCACATGCCCCTGGAGCAACTCCCGTCGGCCCACCTGGACCACCATCGGCAGTTACGCACCGGCCAGCCCGAGGCAGTGTTTGCTGAAACCAAGACCACGGAACAACTGATCGAAATCCTCGGCGCCCTGCTCCGCCAGAAAAACCCTGTCCTGGCTACCCGGGTCACGCCGGACAAGGCCGCGGCCGTGCTGAACAGGCTTGCCGGCCTCACCTACCACGACACGGGTCGGATACTGACCGGCAACCGGCAGTATGTTGCCCGGAAAACGGACGCGGGAGCCGTGGTTATCGTCACCGCGGGCACCTCGGACCTTCCCGTGGCCGAGGAGGCCCGGATCTCCCTGGAAATGTTCGGCCAACCGGCGACAACCATCCACGATGTCGGAGTGGCCGGCCTGCATCGGGTTCTCTCCTACTCAAAACAGCTCAGGGACGCGGCCGCCCTCATTGTGGTCGCCGGCATGGAGGGTGCCCTGCCCAGCGTGGTTGCCGGCATGGTCGCCGCCCCGGTCATCGGCGTGCCGACCAGTGTCGGTTACGGCACCGGCACGGGCGGCTTTGCCGCCCTGCTCGGGATGCTCAACAGCTGCGCCCCGGGCCTGGCCGTGGTCAACATTGACAACGGCTTCGGCGCCGCCTGCATGGCCGCCGCCATCAACAGACCATAGCCCATCTCTTCCGCCGCAGCCCCATCGCTTCCCCGGACAGCAAACCGATCTGAAATCACGTAACCAATCATGATGAACTCGTAAAAAGTCGAAAATCCTGGCTGAACACCACGATAATTCAACCCGTTACAACGCTGAACCGTCGGTTTCGTGACTTTTTACGAAACCGACAATCATAAGGTAAAATGAAAAAATGTATAAAACCGCTACCTTGCTAGTGGTTACAGGGCGCCTTGATTTTGGACAGGCAGTTCGGCGCAGCGTACTGATTGCTCCGTAAGCCGGACTGATCGTTCAAAAGCGAGGTGCCCTGGGACTGCTTACGAAATCACAGCCTTTCGTTGCAGATTAGCCATGAACGGTATATAGTGACAAATTTGTTTGCGATACCGTTGTCGTATGACTGCCGGAGCCCTGCGCGTCTCCGGCGGGCCCGACACCACCATAAATCACAACAAGCTGTTTTTCCGTACCATACGGCTCAGCACACAACATACAAGAGCATGAGACAATGAATACTACCCTGAAACTGAAAGCAGGCCTGCTGGTTCTTCTGATCATCTTTTCCGTTCTGGCCATTGTGCCGTCCTTTTACAGCGGCGTACCCTCCTGGTGGAAAAAATACATGGCTCCCGAGGGGCTGAAACTGGGCCTGGATCTGCAGGGCGGTATCCATCTTGTCCTCCGGGTGGACCTGGACAAGGCAGTTGAGAACTCTCTGGACCTGGCCGCCACCGATCTCAAGGATGTTCTGGCGGAGAAGGGCGTGACCGCCGTGCGGATGGATTCCGGCGACCCCGGCACCATCATCTTCACCCTGCCCAACACCGGCGTCATCGACACGGTCAAGGAGGTGGTCGGCGGCGAGTACGACACCCTTGACATCAAGGTGGACGCGGAAGAGGGCTCGTTTCCCAAAATCACCCTCAATCTCAAGCAGGACGAAATCGACTCCATCCGCGCGAAGGCGGTGGACCAGTCCCTGGAGATTATCCGTAACCGTATTGACCAGTTCGGCGTGGCCGAGCCGGTCATCCTTCGCCAGGGCGACAATGAAATCGTGGTCCAGCTTCCCGGGGTCAAGGACCCGAAACGGGCCATGGACCTGATCGGCCAGACCGCCCAGCTGGAGTTCAAACTGGTGGCGGACGAAACCGGCGTCAACCTCAACCAACTGATCAACAAAGCCATCTAAAACGGCCAGTGGCAGTGGGGCGAACCACGTAAACAGCTCAACATGGCCCTGCAGGGACAGATTCCCCAGGACACGGAAGTCTACTTTGAACGACACGTGGACAAACTCACCAAGGTCGAGACCAAGGTGCCGATTCTGCTGAAAAGCCAGATCCTGATGACCGGCGAGATGGTGAAGGATGCCCAGGTCCGGATCGGCGGCAACTTTAACGAACCGTACGTCAGCCTGGATCTGACCGGGCACGGCGGCAAGGTTTTCGGCCATATCACCGAGAAAAACGTGGGAAAGCGGATGGCCATTGTCCTGGACGAGGTGGTCCGGTCCGCCCCGGTCATCCGGGAAAAGATCCTGGGCGGCAAGGCCCAGATTTCGGGCAGTTTCACCCCGGACGAGGCCACTGACCTGGCCATTGTCCTGCGGGCCGGCGCCCTGCCGGCCCCGGTCGAGATTATCCAGAACCTCTCGGTCGGCGCCAGCCTCGGCCAGGACTCGATCAACAAGGGTCTGCGCTCCGGTCTGTTCGGCGCCATGCTGGTCCTGCTGTTCATGGTTATCTATTACCGCCTCTCCGGGGTTATTGCCGACCTGGCCCTGGCCCTGAACATCCTCTTTCTCTTTGTCGGCCTGGCCATGCTCAACGCCACCCTGACCCTGCCAGGTATCGCCGGTATCATCCTCTCCATCGGTATGGCGGTGGATGCCAACGTGCTCATCTTTGAACGGATGCGGGAGGAATTTGAACTGGGCAAATCGGTCAAGTCCGGCGTGGACGGCGGTTTTGACAAGGCCTTCTGGTCAATCGTCGATTCCCAGGTCACGACCCTGATCACCGCCCTGGCCCTGTTCATGTTCGGTACCGGGCCGATCAAGGGTTTTGCCGTCACCCTGTCACTGGGTATCATCTTCAACCTGTTCGCGGTTCTCTTCTGCTCCCGGCTTGTCTACGAGTCCCTGTACAGTGTCAGGGCATTGAAAGAGCTTCGTTTTATGCAGTTTGTCAGCAAACCGAATTTTGACTTCATGAAGATGAAAAAAATCGCCTTCAGCCTGTCCGGGATCATGGTACTCATCGGCGTTATCGCCTTTGTCCAGATCCTCAGGGGCCAGGCAAACCTGGGTGTCGACTTCTCCGGTGGCTCGCTCCTGCAGTACAAGGCAAGCCAGCCCTTTACCCTGGAGGAAGTCCGGGCAACCCTGAAGGAAAACGGTCTGGAGAAAATTGAGCTGCAACAGGTGACCGATGAAAACCGGCTGATCCTCAAGCTGAAAAAATCCGAAGACACGGTCGGCCACCTGGGTGATGAACTGTCGGCGATTCTGGAACAGAACATGCCTGACAAGGGGTTTGTCCTGGAAAGCCAGTCTGAAATCGGCTCTTCCATCAGCGCGGTGCTCAGGAACAAGGCCATTGAGGCCATTGCCATTTCCCTGCTCGGGGTCCTGGCCTATCTGGCTCTCCGCTTTGACTTCAGCTTTGGCGTGGCTGCCGCCGCGGCCACCTTCCATGACGTCATGGTCGTGCTCGGCATCTGCTGGCTGTTCAATGTTGAAATTACCCTGCTCATCGTTACCGCCCTGCTGACCCTGGCCGGCTATTCCCTGAACGATTCCGTGGTCATCTTTGACCGGATCAGGGAGAACCTGCAGAAGGAAAAGAATACCGACTCCTTTTTCACGACCATCAACAAGTCCATCAACCAGGTTATGGGCCGCTCCATTGTGACGTCGTTGACCACGGCCCTGGTTATTGCCTCGCTCTTCTTTTTCGGCGGCTCGTCAATCCACGACTTCAGCTTTGCCTTGCTTACGGGAGTCATTGTGGGGACCTACTCCTCCATCTTTATTGCCAGTCCGATCCTGAGCCTCTGGCCGGACAAGGAGTAAGCCTTGCCGGACCGGGCGGATAACCATTTTGTTGATATTACCCGGGACACGGAGTTCCATTTTGACTGTCATCCCGGGGTGAGCTGCTTTACGGAGTGCTGCCGACGGCTCGACCTGGCCCTGACACCCTATGACGTGCTGCGCCTGAAAAACGGGCTCGGCATGGGGTCAGCTGAATTTCTCGAGCGCTATGTCATCATCGAATGGGACCAGCGGCTGCTCTTTCCCCAGTGTTCCCTGACCATGGTGGATGACGGCCGGGAGAGTTGCATCTTTGTCTCTGAAAACGGCTGCACGGTCTACGAAGACCGACCCGGTGCCTGCCGGGCCTATCCGGTGGGCCGGGGAGCCTCCAGGCAGCCGGATGGCGCGGTCAGGGAGATGCTGGTCATGGTCCGCGAACCGCACTGCCTGGGTTTCGCGCAGAGCACAAGCCAGACTCCGAAACGTTATTTTGCTGACCAGGGCATGTCCGGGTACTCCCGCGCCAACGACAGGATACTGTCCATTGTCCAGCACCCGCGGATCCTTGCCGGTTACCGCCCCACCAGGCAGCAGCTCGACCAGTACATACTTGCTCTGTATAATCTTGATGAATTCCGCCGGGCCTTCTGCGAAGACAGCCTGTCCATGAACCGGCCGCTGCAACCAGATGAACTGCAGGGGCTGGCCGGTGATGATGAACTGCTCCTGGAACTCGGTATCCGCTGGCTCAGGCAGGAACTGTTTGGTCCATGAAAATAGATGACAGCCACCCCCTGGGCCGGATTTTGACCGGGAAGCTCTGGGAGATAAGCTGCCGGTACTGTGAAAAAGAGGGCGGCGCCCACGGACCGGACCACACCGAACGCGTCTATTACACGGCCCTGGCCATCGGCGGGAAACTGCGGGCCCGCCTGGAGATTCTGGCCCCGGCCGCCCTGCTGCACGATATCGGTCGCAGGGCCGAGACCGCCGATCAGGGCAAAGTCTGCCATGCCGCCGCCGGATCGGCAATGGCCCGAGCCATCCTGATTGACCTGGGTTTTTCCAACCAGGACACAGAGGCGATCACCCACTGCATCGCCGCCCACAGGTTCAGAAGCCGGGAACACCCGAAAACCCTGGAGGCTGACATCCTCTTTGACGCGGACAAACTTGATTCCATCGGCGCCGTGGGTATCGGCCGCGCCTTTCTCTTTGCCGGCCAGATCGGGGCACGACTTCATAACGCGGAAACCGACCATGGACGAACAAAGGCCTACTCCGTCGACGACACGGCCTACCGGGAATTCCGGGTCAAGATGTCCAGGGTGCGTGATACAATGCGGACCGAACCGGGCCGGAGGCTGGCAGAGCAACGGCATGCCTTTATGGAGATCTTCTTTGCCGAGCTGAACAGGGAAATTTATGGAACCGGAACCTGAGACAAACCACTTACAAATTTTAGGCAGGTAAAATCGCAGAGTTGCAAACCCTGTGACGAATTACACCACTTGAGGCTGGAAACAACAATGCTCAAACTTGTTATTTTTGACTGTGACGGGGTACTCTTCGATTCCCGCGAGGCCAACCGGGCCTACTATGACCATCTCCTGGCAAAGTTCGGCTGCCCGCCCATGGACGGGGAGGAACTGGACTTTGTCCACTCCCATAACGTGAGCGACTCTATTGCTTTTATTTTCAGGAACCACGACCAGGTCCGACAGGAGGCGGTGGACAGGTACCGCCTTGAACTTGACTACACCCCCTTTCTCAAATACATGGTCATGGAGCCTGACCTGCCGGATTTCCTGCGAATCATCAAACCGCGCTACCACACGGCCATCAGCACCAACCGCACCAACACCATGCCCATGCTGCTTGATATCTTCGGCCTGGAGCCCTGGTTCGAGCAGGTGGTAACCGCCCTGGATCCACCCCGGCCAAAGCCGGCTCCGGACGGACTGCACATGATCCTGGACAACTTTGGCCTGACAGTGGACGAGGCTATCTATATCGGCGACAGCACCGTGGACCTCGAGCATACCGGAAACGTCGGCATGGAGCTGATCGCCTTCAGGAATCCGGACCTGGCAGCCGACTACCATGTCACCTCCTTCATGGAGATCCTGGAGTTGCCGCCGTTTCAAAAACAGGGGAGCGAATCATGATCCTGTCGATCAAACATCTCATACTGCTCAGCGGCCCGGACCAGGAGACGTGCAGGCAACATGTCCGGCTGTTTTTTGAAAAATCACAGCTGGTCCGCTACGATTCCATACAAATTGACGACTCCGGCTGCATCAACGGCACCGCGCCGGAATTTACCGATGTGCTCGAACAGGGAATCAGTGAAAACAAAAAACGGCTGGGAGCTCTCCTGACAAAACTGCGGCAGGAGGGGTGCACCTCTCTTGAGGACCTGCTGAACCTGCAACAGGGGTTCAAATCCAAGCTCCTGCACACCATGAGTCACCTGCTTGACGGTTTTTTCGGCATTGACTCATATTTTTATGATCTTGACGAGATATCGCACTGGATAACGGTCAACAGGCAAAAGCATCTTGAACAGGCCGCGAATGAGTGCTGGCTGATCAGGGTGACCTGAGAATCCGTTTACGGGCAGGGTTTCGAAAGCACGGGTGAATAATCGCCTCCGTTCAAGAAGGAGAGATACTTTTACGGCCCCTCCCCTTCATCAAGCCTCTTTATCCCTTCCATCAGAACCATCATGAAATCACCTATGCTTTCGACCTCCATCAGGGCGTCCGGAATCCCGGCAAGAAAACTGAACCGGCCGCTTTTGAGCGCCAGCATGGCAAAAACCGCCTCTTTGTTCTCCTGTTCCTCAAACCGGGCGCCGATTATTTCCCCTTCCCGAAAGGCGACCCTGCCGGTCCCTTCCGGCGCGTTGAGCAGGAGCTTGCCGGTTTTCTGGTGCATGTGAAAAAACTGTAGCAGTTCGGTCGGTGAAATCTCTTCCAGGACACCACTGACGGCGGCACGACTTTTTTTTCCCGGCTTCACCGCTTCTGCAGTGGAGCAATCCTTTGACTCGCCTCTGTTGCCGCCCTGCTCGTCCGGCGCCTCTGTCGAATCGGACGGCTCATCAACCTGAAACTTGATCAGGCCGGTGCAGCCGCCGCAGTTCACTATTTCACCGCGCAGCGCGCCGGAATCCCCGTCCGCCCCGGCAACCCGGGAAAAAAGAAAATTGGTCAGCTCACGGACCAGGACAAGACAGCTGGGCCGCCCCGGGGGCATCCGCACGGACTGCCCGGTCAGGATAAACCAGTCATCGATCCCGTAGAAAGGGCAGTTCCGTTCATTCACGACTTTAAAGGCCAGCGAAAAATCAATCATATAAATAACTCTTGGCGACTCCGGTCATTGAACGCTTTACCTGTTCCCGGATCCGTGAGCGTTCACCCGTGACGCCTGTGCCCCATGGTTTGATCCCTTTCAGATGGACCGCGGGTGGGCGCTCTGACGGGCGGGGCAGGGTGAAAATTTTCTGGTTTGAGAAGAGAGGTCAACTGTTTCATGTTTTTCATATTTTCACGTATAGTACACGGTATTACAGTGATGCTCAATGCGCGGCCCGGATATTTATCGGATTCCCGGAAAGTCGCGCATCCGGCAAATATCCCCGGCAGGGCTGTCCGGACCCGGACAGCATTGGTGTCAAAAAGCTCCTTGTTTCAAAGAAACGAATACTATACAATAGGTTGCGATACACAAAAAAATTTAGAGTACAACGCAAATCAACAGATTAGTCCCTTTCGCGGAGAGAGCAGATCATGTCATCAGGTACACAGCAGCTCCAGAAAGATCACGAGCAGATAAAGGAGCTTCTTGCCCGGTACCCGAGTATCAGGCTCATTCATACCGAAGGGGAACCGCCGGAAAGCTACGATCTTGAGTACCACCTCAAGGGCTACCAGTCAAACCCGGACGGAACCGAATCCCCGGCAGACATCCACCGGGTTCGTATTACCCTTCCCTTTGGCTACCCCCATTTCCCCCCGACCGCCAAACCCCTGACCCCTATCTTTCATCCTGACATCGACCCGGACGCTATCCGGATCGCGGACTTCTGGGCCAAAAACAACTCCCTGCCCCAGCTTGTCCTGCATATCGGTCACATGATCTGCGGTGCGGTATACAATCCGGACGAGCCCTTCAATCAGCGTGCCTTTGACTGGTATGAAGAGCGTAAATCATGGATGCCCTTCGACATTCTGGAACCCGGCGAGGAGAACGAAACCGATTCCAGCGCTATAGAATTTGCCATTGCCGAGGAAGACGAGGTGTCCGGTTCTCCGGTCAATACTGATGACGGGCCAGTACCGGAGCCCGGCGATATAGACAGCGACGCGGCCGCTGATGAAGAGGACATCTCTCTGCAGCTTGACGGGGTTGATGACCTGGTGAACCTGGTGGATGATGACTTCCCGGACGACTTTGAACTGCCGGAGCCGGCCGGGGAAACATCGGCCGTGGCAGAGGGGATGGAAGGCCTGAACGACCTGCCGCAGGAAGATGACGGCCTCGACAGTATCGACCTGGGCGATTTCACTGCAGACCCGGAAGATCCCGGTACCGACACCTTTGATCACGCCTCTGAACCTGCGACCGAAGATTCGGAAAACATTGAGTTCAGCGGTCTCCCGGACCCGGAGGAAGATTCATCACCGGCAATGGACAAGATCGACACGGCCGGAGCCCTGGCAGAAGAGCTGGTCGATCCCCCCGGCCCCGGGATGGAAACGGATATTGCGGCCCCGCCGGAAGAGACCGCCGCAGGCGAAACCAGGCTGGCCGGAGCGGGGCTGCAGCTTGATGATGATTTCTCCACCGCAGGGACCGACGGCGGCCGGTCCCTGCGAATGATGATCGAAGAGAAAAAAATATTCACCGCCAAAAAGGCTCTTGAAGAACTGGACAACCCGGCAGCCATCCCGGACCTGAAAGATCTTAAGGTAACGATCACCGGAGCCATTACCGAGGCAGAAGAATTATACAAAAAAGCTGACAAGCTTGAGCAGAAAGGCGAACTGGAAAAAGCCGGCCTGGTTCTTGATCTGGTGGCCAACATAGCCGTTGATTATCCCGGCCTGGAGTTTGCCCGAAACCGCATCCGTGAAAACAAAGTTGCCGAAGACCAGGACAAGACCACGGCAATCAGGGCGGAACGGGAAAAAGAGCGGCAGGCGGCGCAGAAAATTACCGCCCGGATACCGATCAAGTCCATTGCGCTGGGCCTGGTTTTCCTGATCGTGGTTGCGGGCGGCTATGTCATCTACGCTCTTGATGCGAAGAAAATCCAAATCGCCCGTTCCCGCTTTACCCGCGGAGAACAGCTGATCAAGAAAAAAAACTTCAAACAGGCCAGGGATGAATTCACCGCGGCGCAATCAGCCCTGGCCGGAATTATTTTTCTCGGGAAAAGCGACAAACAGGCTCTGCGGCAACAGATTGATGCCATTAT
>JAJRTB010000185.1 GCA_024278495.1 Deltaproteobacteria bacterium | reverse complement strand
TATCAGGGAAGAGAAGGACAGGGGTGTCTTGGTAGCCATGTTGAAAGCTGAAATCAGCCAGCAGGGCAGACACCTTGTCGCGCTCCAGCTTTTTTGGCTCCAGCCTGAATCCGTGACGAGAATTTGTGTCTTTGGCAACTAGCGCCTTGAAAAAGTGAAATATTTGTTCATGCATTCAACCAGACGGGTTCTCATCCGGCTCCCCCCGTCAGAGCGCCCGCCCGCGGCCCATCTGAAAGTGATCAAACCATGGGGCATAGGTCACTATAGTTCCATGCTCCGGTTACGTTCATCTGCACCACAGGTGAGCGCCCGCGGATTCAGGGCGGTTTATTCCCGGACGATTCCGGATCAGCGGGGAAAGTGTATTTTCAGGTCGATGTCAACGACGTTTTCAGTTTGCTTGAGGGTCTCGATAAAGCCCCTGACAGTGCCGGCAAGCGCATCCTGGACAAACCCCTTCATGGGCACTTTTTTGCCGTTCACGTAGAGAGCCGCACGCGCCTGCGCCGGGGTATCAACCATTTTTTCAATGATGAATTCCGCCAGCTCCCCGGTCTGATCGGCAGTGAAGACGTTGTCACCGGGTATATCCCGGTCTGTTACAACGGCAATGATTCCGCTGATGTGTTCCTCAATTTTACTGCCTCCGCGCCTGACCTCAATCTTGGCAACATGACTTTCATTTTTAAACCCTTCGGCCAGGATAAGGTCAAACCCCGTAAAGAACCGGTTGACTATGTGTATCAGCTTCATGTCGGGGCGTCCAGCCATGGTGACCATCTGATCCGGCGCGATCAGGGTCACGGAGTCGGCCCCTGCCTGGTGGCAGAGGGCCGTGTCCGAGCCGGGCTTGTCAAAGGCAATCCCCTCGTGGTGGGTGGCCTTGATAACGGCCACCCTGAGCCCCCTGTTCTTCAGATACGGAATTATCCTGCGCAGAAGAGTTGTTTTGCCGACGTTCTGCCGGCCGATAAAAGTCACAAGGGGAATCATGGTTGCCAGGGGTACTGATGTGTCGGACATGGGTACCTCTTTGTTGTCTTGTATTTTAAATTCTCCGCTACAGGGTGAACCAGGTCCGCCTGCCGCAACGATAAGGAAAAGGTGTCACTGAGACATTGCACAGTCAGCGCATCGTGGACACTTGCATTGAAATGCCGTATTATACAGCTCCCGCGATAAAGTTGCACCCGTTAAACGCACCATGTGCGCGGTCAGCACGGAACCGCCGGCAGTTGTGACGTAAGTGGGCTGGTACAATCGCAGAGTTACAAACCCTGTGACGAGCTGCGTTGTGACCGGCGCGACAAAAAAACAGACCTCTGTGTCCTGAACAAAGGGCTTACGCATGAACAGTGAGATACTTTTGGAGCATACTACGGTGGTTGTGACTGAAGACGGCCGCTCGGCAGGTCATGAATTCCTGGCTGTTGAAAAACCCTACCGGGTTGCCCTGAACGATCGCGAAATCGGCACGGCCATGGTCCTGGAAACAGGTCTTGAGGAATTCGGCGCCGGCTTTCTCTTTGGCCAGGGCTATGTAGACCGGCCCGGCCAGGTGCGCGAGGTGTTTGTCTGCCGTGAGGGACGGATCCTGGTTCACGCTGATGTTGATGAGAGCCGCGGGCCCGGGGAGGTGGTGATTACCTCTGGCTGCGGCGGTACCGGCAGGATATCGCGTGACATTCTCGAGGGGAAACTCGGCGACCTGCGGGAATATGAACTCTCACTGGCCGAGGCCGGCCTCTTTATCCGTGAGGCATTGCATGCCTCGGATCTGGGCCCCAGGACCCACGGGGTTCATGGCTGCGGCCTGTGGGCGGCCGGTACGATGCAGGTTTTTTTTGAGGACCTTGGTCGGCATAACGCGGTGGACAAGGTCATCGGCGCCATCCTTCTCGGGCGCGTATCGCCCGCTGCGGCTGTTTATACCACGGGCAGGCTGACTTCTGATATGGTTTTGAAATGCGCCCGTATCGGCATCCCCATCGTTCTCTCCCGGACTTCCGCTTCCTCGCTGGCCCTGGCCATAGCGCGCAGGGCCGGCATGACCATGGTCTGTTACGCCCGGCCCGGCCGGCTCAATATCTACAACGCGCCTGCACGTATTCTGCCGTAACCGTCGGCCCGGTCAACCATTCTTCCCGGCACGTTTAGATTTTTCGCGACGACCTTTGTGAAATATCCGGGCTGGAAGCCGGAAAACAGGGCGCCTGAAAAACATTCTCAACATTTACCGGCACTGGCCGGGTTGCTTTTTCTCCTGCCGCGGGGAAAACAATCTCGCTGAAATGAGGGTCATGGCTATGGCAAAGACCGCCGCGGCCGTCCCGAGAAGCACGTTGAAATATGCCGGGGCGGCCAGGGCCAGCCGGATAATCAAGGTGGACAGGGCATAGCCTGAATTCCTGAAGACCGCGAAAAACGACGGTTGAAAGGTCTGGGCGATCAGGACCAGCAGGATATCGGTGATGATCAGCAGCGTATAGAAATCATGGAAAAAATCCGAGCCTGGGGCGCCGGTCATTTTATTGTAGATCGTTGAGGTGCCCATGTACACAAAAATGGCCAGGATAATCAGGGCAATCCCCTTTTTCGCGGCAACAAAGCCGTACAAATCGACATTCCGGGTGGTTTCGTCATGTGAGCGGGGCTGGATCCTGTAGTAGTAACCAAGCAGGGCAAAGATGAGCAGCGCCCCGAAACCGTCCGAGACGATGCGCAAAATGGCTTCCTCGTGCCCGGTAAAGGTAATTGGCTCGGGCAGGTAGGCAAGCTCCTTGAAGGCGTTTCGCATAAGAATGAGCGAAAGAATTTCAAACTGCTTGCCCACGGATTTGGAAAACGAGCAGGGCAGGGTAAAGATCAGGCTGATGATTTCCAGGACCAGGACCACGGTGAAGGCGGCCTGGATCGCGTAAAAGTGGTTGCTGGGGATGACGCCGGCCAGGGTGTTCGGAAGCAGGCCCTGGCGTTTCAGCTCAATGACCAGCAGACTGGTGATAAAAAAGAGAACCAGCATCAGGGAGATTTTCCGGTGCATGTGTTCCCGCTCCCAATGGTAGTGAAGCGGGTCAAACAGGTAGGTGCATCGTTCAAAGATAAAATCCATGTGTATGCCTCGTTATTGCGTGTCAGGCCGCTTTTTGGAGGATATTTCCTGTAGACCGTGATGGTCGCGCCCGGTGTGGAAATTGATCCAGGAGGATGTCTTGTCCAGGGCCCAGTTCTTGGGAGGAGAGAGCGGCCGGGAGCCAAGTTCCTCCATGGTACAGCCGGGTGGAAGCCTGTTGTAGACCCTGACCCAGAAACAGTAGCGGTCCGGGTACACTTCACAGGTCATGTTTCTGCTGCCGCCGCACGGGCCGTTCAGGAGCTTTTTGGGACATCCGGCCTGGGGGCAGATATAGGTCGATTCAGCCAGGGTGCAGTCGCCGCACATCCGGCAATAAAACAGCAGGGTTTTGATCCAGGTTTCAATGGAACGCATGATGGCGGTCCTGATCCTGGTCCGGTCACAGAACCGGCAGAGCCGGCCAAACAGGCGGCTGGTCAGGTTGGCCGGTGCGAACAACAGGGTGTGGAACAGGGCGTGAATGTACTGGTCCCGATGCCGTTTACCCGGAAACAAGGGGGTGGGCCGGACGCTTTTGTCAGGGAGCGCATCACGATAATAATACCAGCTCTGTTTGACCGGGAAATGGACCTGGTCATCCAGGATGTCGGTAACCGTATCCAGGGATGAGGCCGTATCCAGGACGTATGCCACGTCGGAAAAGGTCAGGTCGTTACCGCCAAGGTGGACCCCGGCAAAGCCGAGACCCCTGAGCGTCCTGATCAGCCGCGCCGCCCGCAGGAGCCTGGCCTGTGTATCGCCGGTCTGTTTTTCCTCTTCCATCCTGCTGACCAGGGAGTCGGGAAAGATGATGCCGGGCACCCTGCCGGCGGCCATGTGGCGCGCGACAGCCAGGGACGGGATAAAAACATTTGCCAGAACCGGCACGCGCACTCCGTTGTCGCGCAGAACATGGATCAGCTCGGCAAACTTGCGGATGTCATAGCCGACCTGGGTCACGACAAAGTGGGCCCCGGCACGGATTTTGGCCAGCAGCTTGGCATACTGCCAGACCTGTTCCGACTCTGTCGTCTTGAACGGGGAAACCACGCAGCCGCGGTTGAAGAAGAGCGGTTCAAACGGGGCCCGCCTCGATCCGGCCTTCCGGTTGTAGGTGCCCTCTTCCATGTCCCGCATGAGCTGCAGGGCCTGGACGCTGTCCAGATCAAAAACAGGTTTGGCCTGGCCGTAATAACTGAGTTTGGGAAAATCACCGCCCAGGACAAGCAGGTTGGTGAACCGCTGCCGGTGATAGTGGAACAGGTGGCTCTCAACCTGGTTCCTGTTCTTGTCCTTCAGCGAGAAATGGAGCAGCGGCTCAATGCCTGTTTTTCTGACTTCCGATCCTATGGCAATGGGCGCCAGGGCCGGATGACCGCCGGGATTGTCGGTAATGGAGAGGGCCTTTATTCTGCCGTCTTCACCGGCCGCCCGGGCAAAGGCCAGTAAACGCTCAAGACCGCGACCTCCGGATCCCTGGCCGGGAACCAGTTCATATGTTATGGTAAACTCGTCCGGATCGTACAGGGAACGGGTGAATTTATTTTGGGTCGGCATGGAGCTGGAGGTAAAAAATCAGTTGAGCCAGGCCGCGTCTTGCGGCCGGTTGTTTCCCGGCAATTCTCCGGGCGCGGCACCAGGCGGCGCCTGTCCGGAGACCTCTGATACATTTGTATAATAATACCCTGTATGGATGAAAAGAAAAAACAAATAGTTGAGAGGGTTCTCGCCCTCCTTGCAAGGAAGCGGGGCGCGGCGCCGGACCTGGTCTCGGTCGGGCGTCTGGCCGGTGACGGATCATCCCGCATCTTTTATCGTTTCCAACTTGCCGGGCAGGACAGCCTTGTCGCTGTTGTTCCGCCCGGCAGCGACATGGAAAAGGGCCGGGCCGAGGCGGCTTCCGCCTGGCATATAGCACGCCATTTATGGGCAAGGGGCGTGCCTGTGCCGCGCCCCCTGGCCAGGGATGAGGAAACAGGTCTGCTCCTGTTTGAGGACCTGGGCGACATGCGTCTGCAGGAGCTTGTCCAGGCCGGGGAGCATGGCTCTGACGCGGCCGTGTTTGCCCTGTATCGTGACGTCATACGGGAATTGGCGCGCATGCAGGTGCGGGGGCGTGAAGGGTTTGAGCCTTCCTGGTGCTGGCAGACCCGGAGATATGACCGTCGTCTCATGCTGGAGCGGGAGTCCGGGTATTTTCTCCAGGCGTTCTGTCGCGATTTCTGCAGGCTGTCCCCTGATGTGCACAGGCTCCGGCGAGAGTTTGAGCTGATCGCCGACAGGGCCGCGGCAGCGCCTGCTGATTTCTTCCTGCACCGGGACTTCCAGAGCCGAAACATCATGATCAGGGACGGCAGGGTGCGGATTATCGATTTTCAGGGGGGACGGCTCGGCCCGCTTGCCTATGACCTGGCATCCCTGCTCATTGATCCGTATGTCTGCCTGTCAACCTCACTGCAGGAACGGTTGTTCGGGGAGTACCTCAACACCCTGGCGCGGTATACTGATTATGATCCTGAGCAGTTTGCCGGGGAGTACGTCTTTCTCGCCCTGCAGCGCAACCTCCAGGTCCTCGGCGCCTTTGCCTTTCTCGGCGGCCGGCGCGGCAAGACGTTTTTTCTGGCCTTTCTCGAACCGGCGCTCTCGTCCCTTGAAGGGTTGCTGGTCAGGGCCGGCACAAACACCTTTCCCGAACTCAACCTGATCCTGCAACGCTCACGGTTCTGTCTTGAAGAAATATGCGGCAAGGCATGATTTTCGCGTGTCCATGCCCATTCCTGCTTTCCGGGGCTAAGGTCGTGTTTTTGCTGTGATTGCGGGCAAAAAGGCAGGCCATGGGAATTTTTTGGGGTACTTCAGGGTAACCGACCCTTTTGCCGTTTCATCATACCCGTCGACTGCTATATAATACGTGGTTCCGGCCGCGGCCGCAAACGTGATCCTGCTTTGTGACAGGTCGGGGGTTGCGTCGTCATTTTGCGCGACCAGGGTCAGGTTTTTGACCGCGGTTCCCGTATAGGCGCTCAGCACGGTGTCAAAGTTGCTGCCGAAGGTGTCAAAGGTAACGGTTGTGTCGGCCGGGGCCGTCCATGAGAACCAGATGGAGGCATACGGGCCGAGTCCGTCCCCACCGTGATCCGGTTCGCCGATTTCCCAGGTCGCTGAAAAGGTGTTCGAGCTTGCAGCGTCCTTCGTGCCGGTGAGGGGCTCCGCGTTGCTGAAGTCGTCATTGGTTATGGCGGGCGCTGTTGACCAGGAAAGTGTCACGGCCCCGGTTTCCGTCACATCGAATCCGTCCACGGCAATATAATACGTGGTCCCGGCCGTGGCCGGAAAACCGGTCAGGCTCTGGGAACCTTGACCGGCGTCGTCATTTTGCGCTATCAGGGTCAGGCTGTTGACCGCAGTTCCCGTATAGGCGCTCAGCACGGTGTCAAAGCTGCTGCCGAAGGTGTCAAAGGTAATGATTGAGTCGGCCGGGGCCGTCCATGAGAACCAGATGGAAGCATACGGGCCGAGTCCGTCCCCGCCGTGATCCGGTTCACCTGTTTCAGGGCTCGCGCCGACATTGGAACCGTTGGCGAGTGAACCGGATGTACCTGTTATTTGTGCCGCCGAGCTGAACAGGTCATTGGCCGGGGGTGCTGCAGCGTCTCCCGGGGCCGGTAGCAGGAAGAAAAACGCAAGGAATGTTACGGCGATTGACAACTTGCTCATTGTTATCTCCTTGATATCGCGAACTTGACAAGGTGTTTGTTTGTATCTGATCACGGGGACAATAACCCCGCGTTTTTATTGCTTCGGAATTGTAACCCGGCACAGGTGCGGCGCCTGTGACGAGTTACGTTTGTTTTTCTGTTGCGGTTGGCCTGGCCAGGGGCCGGGCACACCGGCGATAGAGTCTTTGTGACGGAAACCTCCCCCCTGTCCGGAAAAAAAGAGAGAAAATCATACCAAAATATATAATACTTTCCTGGTAGTTTTACAGTACAATAATTGTGATGGCGTCGCAAAAAGTCGCCGGTTATGGCGGCGCCGCAAATATTATCGGTGCTGCGGCGTGCTTAACTGCCTGTCGTTTTACGAAATTTGCGCGTCCTGGATCCGCCGGAAAGTTTCAGGCGCAGGTCGGCACAACGGGAAATCTGCAGGTTGCTGCTCTGAGCAGGAAAAACATGAAAACAGACTCTTCAACCCTTGTCGCCCTGATCGGTCGACCCAACGTGGGAAAATCCACCCTGTTCAACCGGATGACCCGGCGGCGTGACGCCATTGTCGACCCCACGCCCGGGGTGACCCGCGACCGGCATTACGCCCGGGTATCGTGGGAGAGCAGGGGCTTTACCCTGGTCGATACCGGCGGCCTGGATGACGAAAACGATACAATTACCAGCCATATCCGCGGCCAGGCCCTCCAGGCTCTTGAAGAGGCGCGGATCATCCTCTTTGTGATGGACGGGCGTCAGGGCCTGACCCCCGGTGACCGGGAGATCGTTGAAATGCTGCGCCGCACCGGGAAAAAGGTCTTTTTCGTGGTCAACAAGATCGATGGTCCGGAGCAGGAGGTTGAGCTGCTTTCACCGTTCTGGGAGCTCGGCATAGAGACCCTCTGGCCGGTATCGGCCGAGCATTCCTACGGTTTTTCCTCGCTCATGGAAGGACTGGTCAGCGAGCTGCCCGACAGCGAGGTCGAGGCTGACCTGCCGGAAGGAACGGTCAAACTGGCCTTTCTGGGCCGTCCCAACGTGGGCAAGTCCTCCATGATCAACGCCATAATTGGGCAGGAACGGATGGTTGTCTCGGATATTGCCGGCACTACCCGTGACTCGGTGGACACCCTCCTCACCCACGGCAAACACAGTTATCTTCTCATTGACACGGCCGGAATCCGGAGAAAGGGCAAGACTACGGATAAACTTGAGAAGTTTTCCATTCTCAAGGCGCTCGGGGCCCTGGGACGCTGTCATATCGCCCTTGTGCTGATCGATGCCGGTGAGGGCATTACCGAGCAGGATACCAAGATTCTCGGCTATACGCAGGAGCAGGGCAGGGCCTGTATCATACTGGTGAACAAATGGGACCTCCTCAGAGAAGACACGCACCGCCGCAGGCAGCTGATGGAGGAGATCGAGATGGCCACGGCCTTTATGAGTTTTGCGCCGGTGCTGAAGGTTTCGGCCCTGACCGGCGCGGGCATAAAAAAGATTTTTCCTGAAATAGGCAGGGTGTTTCGGCAGTATAACAAACGTTTTCCCACCAGCGCCCTGAACAGGTTGCTCGAGAACGCGGTTGCCGGGCATAATCCGCCCTATCACCGGGGTCGTCGTCTCAAGCTGTATTATACCGCCCAGATACAGACCGCGCCTCCAACCTTTGCGGTTATCGCCAACGCGCCCAAGGGGATTCATTTTTCCTACCAGCGCTACCTGGTCAACTCGTTCCGCAAGGGACTTGGCCTGGATCGTGTGCCGGTACGGGTCTTTTTTCGGGAGAAGAAAAAGAAGAAGAAGAAGTAGGGTCGACAGCAGTGACGCTACTCTTTCATCCGGTAGCCGATACCGCGCACCGTTTCGATGAGATGGCCGAGACTGCCGAGCTTTTTGCGCAGGCCAAAGATCTGCACGTCCACCGCCCTTGGAGTTATAAGGTACTCCAGCCCCCTGCTGTGGTCGATAATCTGCTGCCGCGTGAAAACCCAGCCGGGCTTGCCGGCCAGGAGGAGCAGGATTGTAAACTCCGTGGCGGTCATCCGGATCGGCATTCCGTCCGCGAGTACCTCGTGCCGGCCCGGGTGAATGGTCAGGCCATGCACGGTGACAGTTTCCCCCGGTTCCCGGGGAGGGGCGGCGCCCGGCCTGTCACTTTCTCCGCGTCGCCGCAGGGCGTTCTGCACGCGGGCAACAAGGACCCTGGGGCTGAACGGTTTGGTCACGTAATCATCGGCCCCGGCTTCAAGGCCGGCCACGATATCGTCTTCCTCCCCTCGTGCCGTCAATATTATGATCGGGATCTTGCCGGTATGTTCGTGCCGCCTGAGCCGGCGGCATAATGCCAGGCCGTCCATGCCCGGCAGCATGAGGTCAAGGACTATGCCGTCAACCTGTTCCCGCTCCAGAGCTTCCAGGGCCTCTTCACCATTGTCCGCGCAGGTGACGTGCAGGCCGGTCTTAACGAGGTTGAAGGTGACCAGCTGCTGGATATCAGGATCATCTTCCACGACCAGGATGTTTTTTTTGAGCACAGATCTCATCGGAATCAATTGTGAAAATGTACTACGCATATCCCTGTCACGTAATGGTAACTCGTCACAGGGTTTGTAACTCTGCGATTGTACCTACCCATACTTTGTAAGTGGTCAGGGGTGCCGCAGATTCGTGCAGGCGCGACTGACCGCTATAGCCGACTATGCGGGCAGTCGCGACCGTGCGAAGATGCGGTGCCCCTGATCACTTACACGTAATGATGGAGGGGATGCTGTGCAAATTAACATACTTTTGAGATTTTTCTAACCTGAATCCGCGAACGTTCACCTGTGGTGCGGCCGGCAGTGACGGGGCCGTGGGCATGTAGTTTGTTATGCACTGCGGTTCGGGCGCTTCCGATGGGTCGCAGGTGCCCCCCCCGCAGGGCACCATGGGGAATCGTTG